>NZ_LGYX01000016.1:0-146787 GCF_001264395.1 Pantoea sp. CFSAN033090
CCTGCCTGATCGCAAAGGGATCACGCATCCCTGCAGACTGGGCTCGCCATCCCTGGCTCGCACACTTTGCTCTTCAGGCAGGCCCTTCCTGCCCGGCTGGCGGCGGTGCGGTTTTTTTTGGGATCAGATCTGGATTGAGTGCGGTTGATGAGAGTGGAAGTGCCCGAGCAGGACGAAAAGAGCAGTCCAGTGTGGGAAGGCAGGTGAGGGTTGGTAAGACGGTGCGTCGTGCAGGTGCACTGTATAAAAGACGATGGAGCTTTAGCTGGCTTTAAAGCTCCTCCCACACAGGCAGGTTGTGAACCTTTTTTCGATATGCGTGAAACAGTGCCATTGTCGTACCGAAGAACAGACCTGCGATCAGATTGGGTATCAGCGAATAGTTGTCGTCAGACACGCCCGGAAGAGAAGGCAATAAGAGCAGCAGTGGCATCATAAGCGTGTACATGCTGGCAAACACCACAAGATTGAGCCAGAAAGGAGTGAAACTCGGGGGTGGAAGATGGATATTCATTTTCCATAACAAACGATGTAATGGCGGAGCAGAGTTACTCGGCCATATTTTCTTCGCTGCCATCAGGGCTAAAGCCCGCGCTTTCCTGCGCTCGAAAATCTCGTTTTTCATCGTTTTATCATCCGTTACATCCCTGCTTAGCATTCGCTCTGGAGCGTAACTTAATCCTGTGGCTGTCTGATGACAGCGAGTGGCTGAATCGATGTTGTTTCAACAAGCATTACATCGCCCGCTTCAGCGGCAGCGGGGCCACCAGCACTTTCACGCCTAGTGCTTCAAACGCTTTGACCTGCGCAGTGCTGATGCCGCTGTCGGTGATCAGGTAGTGGATATTGCTCCAGTCACAGGGCAGCGCGAACATCGAAACCTTGTCGATTTTGCTGGAGTCAGCGACCACGTAAACCGTGCTGGCGGATTTGATCATCGCCAGCTTTACCTTGATGTCGGTTTCACTGGGGAAGCTCAGGCCCAGACGCGGTGAGATGCAGGCGGTCGCCAGGAAGAGTTTACCGGCCAGCACGTTTTCGAAGAAGCTGGCCGCCTTTTCGCCGGAGGTAGAGAGCGTCGGAAATTTAAAGGTACCGCCGGTCAGCAGGATGTTGATCCCCGGCTCGCCGCCCAGTTTCAGGGCGATATTCACCGCGGTTGTCACGACCGACAGGCGGCGGATGTGGCTGATGGCATCGGTGATCGCGGTGGTCGTGGTGCCGGAATCGAAAATCACCGTGTCGCCATTTTCGATATGCTGCGCCGCCAGCCGGCCAATCGCCTCTTTCTCTTCCAGATGTGTCTGCCGCTCCAGCAGCATCGCCCCGGTATTCTGTTTGCCCGTCATCAGCGTCGCGCCACCATGGTAGCGCTGCACAAAGCCCTGTTTTTGCAGCATGCGAAGGTCGCTGCGTAAGGTGGCTTCGGTCAGTCCAAAGGTCTCCGTCAAAGCTTTCACCGTGACCGTGCCATCCTCACGGATCATCTCCAGAATTTTCTCGCGGCGTTGCTGCATGTCAGCGAACTGCTCACTTTTGCTTTTCAATCGAAATGCTCCCTTTTCCAATAACCTGAGAAGTCGGGCGAACAAGGTCTTTGTGGCTGAGTTTAACGCGCCATTTTTATGAATGCGAGATAGCCTGATCTGTCTTTGGTTTTCGAACGAAAATATAAAATGTGCAGGTTATTGAATCTCTCATGCTTTCCGGATTGCAGCCAGCTGCCTTTATTTCGGGACTGGAAGCCAGATCACGTCTTTTCAATCAGATAAGCTGCTTTGCAGGGCAGATGGTCGAAATTTGATCTGCTCCACACAACATTTCTTTTCGATAGCTTATATTTTTGTTCGAAAATGAGTGAGTCAACGGCATCGGCAAAAATCTGAGGGGAAGAGTGGGATGAGTGGTGAATATGACGTAAACCTGCGCTACGGCGTGGATACCGCAATGAATCTGGCTGGCAAAGTGGCCGTCGTGACCGGCGGGCTTGGCGGTATCGCGATGGCGACCAATGGCATGTTGCTGGAGAAGGGCGCGAGTCTGGCACTACTCTATCCGCCGTTTGAAGCAGAGAAGGTGGCCAGCCTGAGGACAGATTTCCCCGTCGAGCGGGTGCAGTTTGTCTGCTGTGACGTTACCGATCCTGCGTCGGTTGAACAGGCTTTTGACGATGTGGTTTCCCACTATGGCCGGATCGATATCCTGGTGAACTGCGCAGGCTACGTGATGCTGCAGCCGGTGATCGAAACCGATTTTGACGAGTGGCAGAAGCAGATTGCGGTGAATCTCACCGGGCCTTTTCTCTGCTCACAGGCCGCCGCACGGCTGATGATCCGTGCCGGTGCGGGCGGCAAAATTATTAATATCGCCTCCCAGGCGGCATCCATCGCTATCGACAACCATGTCGCCTACACCTCAGCCAAAGCGGGCCTGCTGGGCATGACCAAAGTGATGGCCAAAGAGTTTGCCCCGCATCGGATTAACGTTAACACCCTGTCGCCCACCGTAGTGCTGACGCCGATGGGCGAAAAGGCCTGGCGCGGCGAGAAGGGCGAGCAGATGAAGAAGCTGATTCCGCTCGGACGCTTTGCCTATACCGATGAGATCGCCGCTGCGGTGCTGTTTTTCGCCAGCAACGGCAGCGACATGATCACCGGCGCCGACTTGATGATCGATGGGGGCTTTACCATCTGGTAAGGCCAATCCTGCACCCGGGAATTCATACCCTGCCATAACGATAAGAGAGAACATCATGAAAAACCGTACCTTGCTGTGCACTGCCGTGGCTGCCTGTCTGGTTTCGCAGGCGGCGTTTGCCGCCGAAAAGGGCACCATTATGATTCTGGTTAACTCACTCGATAATCCCTACTACGCCTCCGAAGCCAAAGGCGCCAATCTCAAAGCGCAGGAGCTGGGTTACAAAACGACGGTGCTGTCGCACGGCGAAGATGTGAAGAAACAGAGCGAACTAATCGACGCCGCTATCGGTAAAAAAGTACAGGGCATCGTGCTGGATAACGCCGACTCCACCGCCAGCGTGGCGGCGATTAAAAAAGCCAAAGATGCCGGGATCCCGGTGGTGCTGATCAACCGCGAAATCCCGGTGGATGATGTGGCGCTGGCACAGATCACCCACAACAACTTCCAGGCGGGTTCAGACGTTGCCAACGTCTTTGTTGAAAAGATGGGCGAAAAGGGCAAATACGCCGAGCTCGCCTGTAACCTGGCGGATAACAACTGCGTGACACGCTCGAAATCGTTCCATCAGGTGCTGGATCAGTATCCTGATATGCAGAGCGTGGCACGTCAGGATGCCAAAGGCACGCTGATCGACGGCAAGCGCATTATGGACAGCATCCTGCAGGCGCATCCGGATGTGAAAGGGGTGATCTGCGGTAACGGCCCGGTGGCGCTGGGTGCCATTGCCGCGCTGAAGGCGGCCGGTCGCAACGATGTCATCGTGGTGGGGATTGATGGCAGCAACGACGAACGCGATGCGGTGAAGGCGGGCACGCTGAAAGCCACGGTCATGTTGCAGGCGCAGGCGATTGCCGCTGAAGGGGTGACCGATCTCGATAACTTCATTCAGAAGGGCGTGAAGCCGGAAAAACAGCGGGTGATGTTCCGCGGCATTCTGATTACCCCGGAAAATGCTAAAGGTGTACAGGACTTTAACTACAAGTCGTAATTAAACGCTGTCGCGCCTGCGAAAGCGGGCGCCAGGGAGAAGATGATGTCCCGAAGAGTCTGGCTGACGCTGGTGGTCTTGCTGTTAAGCGGCTGCAAAATTGTGTCGCAGCAGGAGCTGGCTGCCCTGAAAAATCCCCCCAATCCGAAAATGGCGAACATCGACCAGCTCTGGCAGCAGAAACTGGTGCCACAGGTTCAGGCAGAGGCTAAACCGCTGGCGACGCTGATGAAGTCGCTGCAGTCTGCCAAAGACTTTGACAGTGCCTGTCAGAGCTACGGCTATCGCAGTCAGGCTGAGAATCCCTGTGTGTTCAGCGTCTCGGTTAGCGGCGAGGTGACCGCCGTAAATACCACGTCACGCAGCGGGAAGATGACCGTGAAAGATGAATCAGGTGACAGTGTCACAATCCAGGTAGGGCCAATCATTCGTGGCACCGCTTTGCGGGATGTCTACAAAGGCGTGAGCTATCAGGACTTCAATGACCAAGTGCTGTTTGGTGATTACGGCAAGGCGATTAACCAGCACGCCTCCACTCTGATGCAGCAGTTTGCGCCGAAGGTGGGCGATAAAGTGAGGGTTTCCGGCGTGTTCAGCAGCTGGGACATTCCGCAGCAGCTGCCGGATATCACTCCGGCTGCGATCACCCGGCAATAAGGAGCGGCAGATGCAAAATCCTCAACCGCAACAGTCCGGCGACGTGATTATCGAAACGCGCATCGTGTCGCGTCTTTATCCCGGCGTGACCGCGCTCGATCAGGTCAGTTATCGGGTCTACCGCAATAAAGTTAACGTGCTGATCGGTGAGAACGGCGCCGGAAAGTCCACCATGATGAAGATGCTGGCGGGTGTAGAGACGCCGTCGTCGGGCGAGATTCTGCTGGATGGCAAGGTGGTGTCGCTGAACTCCACGCATCAGGCGGAGAAGCAGGGGATCAGCATCATTTTTCAGGAGCTGAATCTGTTTCCCAACATGAACGTGATGGACAACATCTTTATCGCCAATGAGTATTTCCAGCGCGGGGTGATCAATGAAAAGTATCAGTACGCGCTGGCAAAGTCGCTGCTGGAGCGGCTGCAGCTGGATGTCGATCCTTACGCGCCGCTGGGTGAGCTGGGTATTGGTCATCAGCAGCTGGTGGAGATCGCCCGGGCGCTGTCGAAGGATACCCGGGTGCTGATCATGGATGAACCGACCAGCGCCCTGAGCCAGTCTGAAGTGAAAGTGCTGTTTAACGTCATCGATCAGCTTAAGCGGCGTGGGGTCACCATTATCTACATTTCTCACCGGCTGGAAGAGCTGATGGAGATTGGCGATCACATCACCATTTTCCGCGATGGCCGTTTTATCAGTGAGCGCGAGGTACGGGACGCCAGCGTGCCGTGGATTATCGCCCAGATGGTGGGTGACAAGAAAAAGCAGTTCGACTATCAGCCTGCGCCACAGGGGGAAACGGTGCTGGAGGTAGAGGGCCTGACTGCGCTGCATCAGAACGGCGGTTACAAGCTGAATGACGTCAGTTTTACGCTGCGCAAAGGCGAGGTGATCGGCATTTATGGTCTGCTGGGTGCCGGACGTACCGAGCTGTTTAAGGGGCTTATTGGCCTGATGCCCTGTCAGTCGGGCCGGGTACGTTTAGCGGGCAGGGATCTGGCGAAACGCAGCTTCCAGCAGCGGCTGAAAAGTGGCATAGCGCTGGTGCCCGAAGATCGCAAAGGCGAAGGGGTGATTGAACTGATGTCGGTCACCGCCAACATGACGCTCTCTGACTTCAGCCTGCGCGGTTTTCGACGTGCGCTGGGGCTGTTGAATCCTGCCAGGGAGCAGCAGCGGGTCAGTGAGATGATCGGCCATCTGGCGATTAAAGTCAGCGATCCCGACCTGCCGGTTACGGCGCTGAGCGGCGGTAATCAGCAGAAGGTGGTGCTGGGTAAAGCGCTGATGACCGGGCCGCAGGTGGTGCTGCTGGATGAGCCAACGCGCGGTATCGACGTGGGTGCCAAAACCGACGTCTATCACCTGATTGGCAGTCTGGCACAGCAGGGGCTGGCAGTGATGTTCTCCTCGTCTGAACTGGATGAGGTGATGGCGCTGGCGGACCGCATTTTAGTGATGGCCGATGGCCGGATTACTGCCGATCTGCCGCGCGCAGCGGCGACGCGAGAACATCTGATTGCGGCATCAACCCCGCAGGATTAAGAGCCTGACCCATCAGGCTATTTTATTTGTCCGTCTGAACCTGGGCAGTGGTCACACAGGCTGCTTTAGCAACCTGAACGCCCGTCAGGGCGGCCCTGAAGGGGCGAGCACAGCGAGTAATCCTCACGTACTGCGTGTACGTGCCGGTTGTTCCGCGCTGTCCGTGTCCAGACTGCCTGAAACCATTACGCCTGGCGGGCCAGGCTCTAAGCTGGCCGGAGAATTTCATGAACCAAAAATATCTGCTCTATATGTACCTGCTCAAGGCCCGCACCTTTATTGCGTTGCTGATTGTGGTCGGCTTTTTCAGCGTGATGGTGCCGAACTTTCTCACCCCCTCTAACCTGCTGATCATGACGCAACACGTGGCGATTACCGGCCTGCTGGCCATTGGTATGACGCTGGTGATCCTGACCGGCGGTATCGATCTCTCGGTGGGTGCGGTCGCCGGGATCTGCGGCATGGTGGCGGGCGCACTGCTCACCAATGGCATCCCGTTGTGGGGCGGCAATACGCTGTTTCTCAATGTGCCTGAAGTGATTCTGGTGGTGGCCATCTTTGGCGTGCTGGTGGGGCTGATTAACGGCACGGTGATCACCCGACTGGGCGTCGCACCCTTTATCTGCACCCTGGGCATGATGTATGTGGCGCGCGGTGCGGCGTTGCTGTTCAACGACGGCGGCACCTACGCTAACCTGGTGGGAGTGCCCGCGCTGGGCAACACCGGCTTTTCGCTGCTCGGCTCCGGCACCGTACTGGGCGTTTATCTGCCAATCTGGCTGATGCTCGGCTTTTTACTGCTCGGCCTCTACCTGACGCGCAAAACCCCGCTGGGTCGTTACATCTACGCCATTGGCGGCAATGAGTCCGCCGCGCGACTGGCGGGTGTGCCGATTATCAAGGTGAAAGTCTTTGTCTACGCCTTTTCCGGCCTCTGCGCGGGACTCGTCGGGCTGGTGGTGGCCTCTCAGTTGCAGACTGCGCACCCGATGACCGGCAACATGTTTGAGATGGATGCCATTGGTGCCACCGTGCTGGGCGGCACGGCGCTGGCAGGTGGACGTGGCCGGGTTTCCGGCTCGATTATTGGCGCTTTCGTTATCGTCTTCCTGGCGGATGGCATGGTGATGATGGGCGTCAGCGATTTCTGGCAGATGGTGATCAAAGGTCTGGTGATTGTGACTGCGGTAGTCATCGACCAGTTCCAGCAACGTCTGCAAAGCAAAGTGGTGCTGCTGCGTCGCCATGAAAAAAAGCAGCAGGCAGCCCCCCTTACTGATATTCGTCACAGTTAACAGGAGCGATTATGAGCCGCGAACAACGTGGAAAAACAGTGATGATAACCGGTGCCTGTCGTGGCATCGGGGCCGGGATCGCGGCGCGTTTCGCCCGCGACGGGGCCAGGCTGGTGATGGTGTCGAATGCTGACCGGGTGTTCGCTACAGCCGACCAGCTTCAGCAGCAGTATGGCAGTGAGATTCTGGCGCTGCAGGTCGATATCACGGATGAAGCTGCGGTTCAGCAGCTCTATCAGCAGGCCTTTGAACGCTTTGGTCAGATCGACGTCTCGATACAGAATGCGGGTGTGATCACCATCGACCGCTTCGACACCATGCCGAAAAGCGACTTTGAGCGGATTCTGGCGGTTAACACCACCGGCGTCTGGCTTTGCTGCCGTGAAGCGGCGAAATATATGGTGCAGCAGCGCAGTGGCAGCCTGATCAACACCTCATCGGGGCAGGGACGACAGGGCTTTATCTACACGCCGCACTACGCCGCCAGCAAAATGGGGGTGATAGGCATTACCCAGAGTCTGGCGCTGGAGCTGGCGCCGTGGAACATTACGGTCAACGCTTTTTGCCCTGGCATCATTGAGAGTGAGATGTGGGATTACAACGATCGCGTCTGGGGCGAGATCCTCAGCAGCGAGGAGAAAACCTACGGTAAAGGGGAGCTGATGGCGGAGTGGGTGAAAAACATTCCGCTGAAGCGTGCCGGTCAGCCGGAAGATGTCGCCGGACTGGTGGCCTTTCTGGCATCAGAGGATGCGCGCTACATCACCGGGCAGACCATCAATGTGGATGGCGGGTTGATCTTCTCCTGATGCGGTGAGAGATCGCAGGCCTGCTGTAAACGCAGGCCTTTTTCTGACCCGGACTTTTCTGTTATATGCACAATTCGCCGCTGCTGTCCTGCATCGCCGTCACAATATGTTAAGGTAATAGCTGATGATTTTTGTTTAATTGCAGCTACGAACTAATCAATGTGCCGGGTGACATGATACGGAAAACAGGGGTTCTCTCTTTGATTGCGCTGTCGCTGACTGCCACGCAGAGCGCCCGCGCCTTCCAGACTGAAACAGCGGTGTCAGAGACGCCATTCGACAATCCTGCGCGCTACAGTCAGTCGCTGCCGACGCTCGGCGGTGCCAGCGATCAGGATGAAGAGTGGAGCAAAAAGCTGGCGGCCGTGGCCAAAAGTATCGGTGAAGCGAGTAACAACAGCGACAGCAATGTCACGTTTGGTCAGCAGGCGGGCGTCTGGGCGTTCAATCATCTGCGCGATGAAGTGGCCGATCGGGTTGAGAGCGAAGGGCAGTCACTGCTTTCCCCTTACGGCACCGCGCAGCTGGATCTGAAAGTCGACATGAACGGAAACTTTACCGGCACCGGCGGCGATCTCTTCAGCGCACTGGCCGACGAAAACAGCCGGCTCACCTTCAGCCAGCTTGGTCTGCACGATACCGGCGATGGCCTGGTTGGCAATGCGGGACTGGGGCAACGCTGGGATGCCGGTGACTGGCTGCTGGGTTACAACGGCTTTGTTGACCGCGTGTTCAGCAGCGGCCTGCAGCGCGCCTCTGTGGGCACGGAAGCGTGGAGCGATTCAATGCGCTTCTCGGCCAACTACTATCAGCCGCTTTCCGGCTGGAAAAATCTGGGCGATTCGCAGCAGCAGCGCATGGCGCGCGGCTACGATATTACCAGCCAGAGCTATCTGCCCTTTTATCGTCAGCTGGGCGTTTCGGTGAGCTATCAGCAATATCTGGGTGAGAATGTCGATCTGTTTAACAGCGGCAACCGCTATCACAATCCCTCCGCCATGTCGTTTGGCCTCTCTTACACTCCCGTGCCGCTGGTGACGCTGTCTGCCACCCATAAAACCAGCAGCGCTGGTGAGAGTCAGGATCAGCTGGGGCTGAAACTCAACTATCGCTTTGGCGTGGCGCTGCGACGTCAGCTCGATGCCGGAAACGTCGCGGAGGCGCACTCCCTGCGCGGCAGCCGTTACGATACCGTCACCCGCAGCGATACGCCGGTGCTCGCCTTCCGTCAGCGCAAAACGCTGTCCGTGTTTCTGGCAACCCCGCCCTGGCAGTTAAGCAGTGGCGAGAGTCTGCCGCTGAAGCTGCAGGTGCGCGCCAGCAATGCTATCAAGGCGGTAAGCTGGCAGGGTGATACGCAGGCGCTGAGCCTGACACCTCCGGCCAATAACGCCGATCCGCAGGGCTGGAGTGTGATCTTACCGCAGTGGGATCCGTCGCCAGACGCCAGCAACGAATATCGCCTGTCGGTAACGCTGGAGGATAGCAAGCAGCAGCGTGTGACCTCTAACTGGATCACCCTGAAAATTCAGCCACCGATGACCGTGGACGAGGCCCCGCAGAACGATCGTTATGATTTGATGGCACCCGGTGGCACCACACTTTAGCAGGAATGCTTTACTGCACAGAAAGGATAGGGGGGAGTTAATAGCGGCGGTGGTGTGCAGACGCTGTTGTTAACGTCTGCAGGCCCGACAGCGGTTACTGGCAGAGATAAGTTGTCGGGTTGACGAAGGCGCGGCAGAGTGACATCACTATTGATCCTGAAATGAGAGCGGGAATCGCCGGGTGAAAGCAGGAACGACGCTGCGCTGCGGGCAGGGTATTGATATTAAGAAGGCGCGGGCAGCGCCGCCGTTTAGCACAGCGGCCCGGTTATCAGTTAACCATGCTCATCACAATACGCACCGCTCTGGCGTAGACTTCTCGCTGACCGTTTACCGACCGTGCCTGCTGATGCTGCAGGAATGCGATTATGTCCTGTAAGCCTGCCGTCTTGCCTGACTTCAGCAGGCTCGACACCGCCTGCCCTACAACGGCATGGACGTCAGCCATATCTGCCGGTTTATCGGTACTCAATAGAAACTCCAGCGCAACCGTTCTGTTGAATAGCACCTGAAGAGGTAACACTCAGGCGATTCAGCTTTATCAGCCTGGTCACAGGTTTTTTATAAGCCAGCATCATGGCAGGGCCTTAAGCAGCTTTTCACGCAGCGTTGCCACCTGGGTCGTCAGCTCACCGAGTTCACTACAGGCGGTATCCATCACCGAGATCATATCAGCCGGGACGCCAGCCGCGGCGACTTTAAGCTGGTGGCCCTGTTCTGTCAGGGAGATCAGTACCCGGCGCTCATCATTTCCCGTGTCACGCTGGCGGCAGATAATGCCCGCGCTTTCAAGCCGCTTCAGAAGCTGGCTGAGCGTGCCGGAATCAAGCCGGACGCGTGCACCAATATCAGAGACGGTCAGGCGATCTTTCTCCCACAGCACCAGCAGCACCAGATATTGCGGATAGGTCACTCCCAGCGGTTTTAACCGCGACTGATAGAGCTTTGTCATGGCAAGTGAGGCGGAATAGAGCGCAAAGCAGAGAAACTGGTCGATGGTTTCAGGCGCTGCACTGGCGGGAGGCGTATCGGAGATCCCCGCGGGTTCGTCATTCATATCTTTACTCATTCTGAGTCCGGGGTGGGACAGCCAGACCCCAGGCTGTTGGTCAGCCGTGAAATCTCGCGAATAGTATCTCGGGGAGATGTTGATTTCGGCAGCATCTCTTTCTGGTGTAAGACACCAGACTTTTAAGCGCTATCGCAGCGGGAGAAAAAGCCTTTAGCTGCGCCGCCGATTGAAAGTCGGCACAGTATTGAGTCAAATTAAATTGAAGTCAACATAACCGGTCGCAACCCTTGCGCACAACGTGCGCCGGGTGCAACGCAGCTAAGATCGGCAGGACAATTTCAGCATTTAACCCAGGCTGAAGCCGCCCGCCGATACGGCTTATACGGTGAAGGTCTCTACCATGCCGCGCAGGTCGCGCGCCTGGGCCAGCAGTGACTGCGATGCAGAAGAGGACTCTTCCACCAGCGCGGCGTTATTCTGCGTGACGCCATCCATCTGACTCACCGCAATACTGACCTGGGAGATGCCCTGCATCTGTTCACCGGAGGAGAGGGAGAGGTTGTCCATAGCATCGGCCAGTTCACCGACGCGGCTGACAATCTTCAGGATGCGCTCACCCGTTCCGGCCGCTACGGTCACGCCATCCTCGACCTGCGTCACGGCCTGCTCAATCAGCTGCTTAATGTCGCGTGCTGCGGTGGCGCTGCGCTGGGCCAGTGAGCGGACTTCACCCGCAACCACGGCAAATCCGCGGCCCTCTTCACCAGCGCGCGCGGCTTCTACGGCGGCGTTGAGCGCCAGAATATTGGTCTGGAAAGCGATGCCTTCAATCACCGACGTAATATCGCGTACCCGAACGGCACTCAGCGAAATGTCATGCATGGTTTCTGACAGGCGCTGGACATCTGCTTCGCCCGCCTGGGCCAGGGTGGCGGCCTCGCGCGCTGAACCGGCAGTCTGCTGCGCGCCCGCGGCGTTGCTTTTTACCGTGGCGGTGAGCTGCTCCATGCTGGCGGCCGTTTCCTGCAGCGCAGCAGCCTGCTGCTCGGTACGGGATGAAAGCTCGGTATTGCCCTGCGAAATCTCATCGGCCGCCAGCGCCACCGAGGCGGATGCCCCTTTGATCTGCGTAACCAGTTCGCGCAGGTTGGTCTGCATGCCGCTGAGCGACGCAAGCAGGCTGGTGCTGTCGCCACGGCGCAGCGTGACCGGCGAGGTGAGATCACCGGCGGCAATCGCAGCAGCCAGCGTCTGAGCCTGCACCGGTTCGCCGCCCAGCTGGCGCATCAGTATCCGCACAATAAACGCGCAGGTGACGACGGCAGCCAGCACGGAGAGCACCGCCAGGATGATCAGTATCCAGGTGGTGCGGGCGATAGCGATGCCGTTATCCACTACCGCATCCCGGCTGCTGCGCATCTCAAGCTCGGTCAGATCGTTTATCGCCTTCAGCAGGCTCTGCTGAGCCGGACGCGCCACCTTTAACAGATAGTCGGTGACCTCCTGCTGACGATTTTCCATCCCCAGTTTCCCGGCGGTCATCAGCGTGGAGAGAGCGGCCTCTTCAGTGGACTCGATTCTGCTCATCGCCTCCCGTCCTGCCTGTCCGGGGTCGGTCTGCATCATGCCTGAGAGTGCTTCGCGGTTGCTGATATAAAGCGCGCGCTGTTTTTGCAGACGTTCCCATTCTGGCTTCATGGCAACGGGATCGGTCAGCAGAGCAAGGTTACGCACCGCGATTGCCATATCCCGCACGCCACCGCGCATATCCAGCACCGTCTGGTACTTTTTCAAACGGACATTAACCACCTCGTCCATACCATCGCGAGCGCTATCCAGCGCGTGAATCGCGGTGCCGGTACAGATAATAAACAGCAGAATAAGCAAGCCAAAACCTGCGCTAAGGCGCGTTGAAATTTTCATCTCTCGTTCCGAAAGAGTTCATTGGGTAAACCGGTATCGGCAGGCGAGAGAACTTCTGGAGAGTTACGTTTAACTAAATTGTTCGCTATTTAATTTAACGAAATTAAAAACTGCACGTATACCCACCCCGTTATGCCACAAAAATCGTAACGGGAGTGATAACGAAATTCCGGCCAATATCCTGATAAATCGCTTTTTATCGCCTGACGAATGTGCGCCTTTTCGCGCTTTGTAGCCGCGCGATACGCCAGCGTCATAACCCGTTAAAAACACCGGAATGCACAAATTTAACCGGACGGGCCTGTTAATCTGGCTGCTGCTGCCGATAGAACACTATTCGACATTGATGACGTAACCGACACGCATCGGGCTTCGCAGAACGTCTGCCTCACTGCCGTAAGGCGGGTGAGAACGTGCGAATGCGATGAGTAAAAATAGCGGAGGGGTGATAATTGTCGGCAGCTTAGCAGACATTGTATGAGAAGTACGCCCCGGTTTTTTACTGAAAATTAAAACAAAACTCTGACACTTTCCATCACCGGGAACTAACGCATGCGCCTGAAACTTTTCTGGCTCGCAATGCTGAATATTGCGACCATCATTTTACTCTCCACGCTGTGGGAATTCGGGCTCGAGGCGTGGATCTCCAGCCTGCTGGGCCTGAGCTATGATCCCGATTTTGAAACCAGCGAGCGGCTGCGGTTTATCCTGACCTCCACCTCGTTTGCCGGACTGGCAATGATTATTCCGGCGCTGCTTATCGCGGGTCTGATCCACAACACGCTGCGTGCGGAAAAAAACGCGCTCAGGCTGGCCGGAACTGATGCGCTGACGGGAGTCATGAACCGCCGATCGTTCACTGCACACATTGCTGCGCTTGATGCCGACGGGACGCCCTACACCCTGACGCTGCTCGACATCAATGACTTTAAGAATATCAATGACCTGAACGGTCATCGTCAGGGCGACGCCACGCTGGTCGCGCTGGCCAATCTGCTGATCGCTTCGGCGGATACCGGGAGTCAGGTGTTTCGCATCGGTGGGGATGAATTTGCCATTGTTGCCCAGGCTTCACAGGCAGATCAGGCGCTGGCCGCCGCCGAAAGCTTCTGCCAGCATGCGGTATCCATCCGGACCGGTCCGCACACCTTCCTGAGCCTTTCAGCAGGCATCGCCAGCTCAGCCTGCACGGGTCAGGCCGATGTCGTGCGGGCGGCGGATCTGGCGCTGTACGAGGCGAAGCAGGATAAGTGCGCCTGTCTGGCACGATTCTCCCCGGACATGGAGCTGCGCTTTCGCCAGCGGGAAAGGCTGGAGCAGGAGGTTGTTGCCGCCGTTAGCGGACATGCCATCGTTCCCTTTCTGCAGCCGCTGGTTTCACTGCGCACTGGTAACATTACCGGCTTTGAGATACTGGCGCGCTGGATCACTGCGTCCGGTCAGACGGTTTCACCTGCAGAGTTTCTGCCAGTGGTGGAGCGGCTGGGGTTGATGGACAGCATGACCGTGGCGCTGCTGCAGGATGCTGTCAGTGCAACCCGGGCATGGCCAGCCGGGCTCTGCCTGTCGCTGAACATTACCCCGGAGCAGTTGCTGAGACCGTCGCTGACCAGCTGTTTGTCCAGCATTATGCAGCATGCCGGGCCGGTAATGCTGGAACTTGAAATCACCGAACAGAATGTCATGGCCATTTCTGACGATGCCCGCCAGGCGATCCGTCTGCTGAAAGAGGCCGGTATCGGAGTGGTGCTGGATGATTTTGGCACCGGCTACTCCAACCTGTCGGTTTTGCTGGGGCTGGGTATTACCAAAATCAAAATTGACCAGACGTTTATCGCCGGAATCGTGACCGGATCTGAGCAGCGAAAAGTGGTGGAAACGCTGCTGGCACTCTGTCAGGGGCTTAATGTGATCATTACTGCTGAGGGCATTGAGGATGTTGCCACGCTGAGGTGGCTGAGAAAGCGCGGCTGTGATTATGGTCAGGGATATCTCTTCAGCCGTCCGGTTCCTGCCGGGCAGGCCACCACGTTGCTGGCGTCCGCTAACGTGGAGGAATTGATGCAGGAAGAGGCGATGGCCGTTAGCTTAGTCAGGTCGCTGGGCTGAAAGCGCGTAACACTCTCTGTGGTCGTGTTTAAAACAAAAAACGGGCCCGGCGGTCAGAGCCGGGCCCGCTGTCACATCAGAACTGGTAAATCAGACCCAGGGCTGTGATGTCGTCGGTCGCCAGGCGAAGCGGATTGTTATCTTTCAACAGGTTGATGCGGTATTCACCATAGACCGACATGTTCTTGTTGAAGTAGTAAGTGGCACCCACGGCGGTGTATTTAATGATGTCGGCATCGCCGATATTCTCAATTTCCTTGCCTTTGGATGAGACGTAACCCACGGACGGACGGAAGCCGTTCAGGAACTGATACTGCGCCACGGCTTCAAAGTTCTGCGCTTTGTTAGCGAAACCGCCAGTAATTGGCGTGGCGTTCAGCGTTTCACCGTACATGGCAGCCAGATAGACCTGGTTCGCATCATATTTCACCGAGGTCGCCCAGTGCTGGGCTTTTTCGCCTTCTCCGCGTGCGGCAGCGTTCTGCGCCGTGGTGCGATCCAGGCTGGCAAACGCGCCGGCAAAACTCAGGCCGAAATCGAAGTCATAGGAAGCGGAGAGGGCGAAGCCGTCGCCGTTGGAACGACGCACGCCGTCAATGTTACTGCTGCGATCGTTTTTGCCCTGATACTGCGCGGCAAGGTTTAAGCCGTCGACCAGACCAAAGAAATTGCTGTTACGCCAGGTCAGCACACCGGTTGAGCGGCCAGAGAGAAAGGCGTCGGTATAACCGGAGTCGCCGCCGAAGAACGGCAGCATATCGGTATAACTCAGCACGTCATAGACCAGGCCGTAGTTACGTCCGTAATCCAGCGAACCCGCCTCGCCAAACTTCAGGCCAGCATAGCCCAGACGGGTACGGTTGGTGGCCTGGGCGTCACTGCCCTCGGAGTTATGCAGACTATACTGATACTGCCAGAAACCGTAGCCGGTAAGCTGGTCAGTAATCTTTGTCTCGCCTTTAAAGCCAAAGCGGGCATAAGAGGAGGTATCACCATCGTTGTTGTTATCGTCAGAAAAGAGGTGTGACACGTTAATCTTGCCGACCAGATCCAGCTTATTGCCATCCTTGTTATAAACTTCTGCGGCCTGCGCGGAGGAGAGACCGATCAGTAACGGCATGACAGCCGCCAGTAAAGTGCGCTTCATCATTTAATTATTACCCTGTATTCATTAATTATTATTCCCCTGGTATGGGGTGAAAAGAAAATGACACAAAAAGGTAAAACTACAAAGTGCAATAAAAGTAACAAAATGTGATGTCTATATTCAGCTGATGAATAACAGCCAGGAACAGAAGATTAAATTGTAAAGTAATAAGATTTTCTTCTAATAAGTAATCATGAGTTATCTGATTTTATATATATTTATCAATGGATTGTATTTGTGTGTAGTGGTCTTAAATGGGCTTTTTTTGTACATTTTTAAATCAATATAACCCCTGATTTAATTATGGGTGATTATCCGCTAAGAATAGCCTTATAAGGCTTTTATCCTAACCATTAGTCTGCGTATTAATATTTGTTCATCTTTCTGGAATATTCTTTCTGGCCCGATAATCACCTCCGGAATAATAGTCAGAGTTGCTGATTAAATGTTGATCAGCCTGTTTATAAAATAGCCTGAAAAAGATACGCAGATTAATGTGTCTGCAGGGGGAAATGAAAAACTTTTGTTAAATAAAACCAGGGTGTTCTGACATTTCCGGGCGAGTTCCCCGCGTAATGGCTGCACCAGCGCGAGGCAAACTGCGCTAAAACAGGGCAGTGGAGGGGCTTTTCTGGAGAGATAATTTATCAGCGATCACAAAAGCGATATTTCATCCCGTGAATGCATAATTCTGCTGTTTAAAACCCGGTTCTGGCGCTGCAATCAGACAACTATTCACTATATATGCAAATTAAGTGAATATTGTCAGCATGTAACTCATTGATATTACGTCGTGAAGACCATTTTATGCATTAATTCTCTGGCTGGCACGTTAACTGCACTCTACAGTAGGGCTGCACTACAACATCTTTTAACAATTTTAAAACATAAGCTTTACCCGGCCGGTAAAGTAAAGCAGGAGAGTGGGTTATGGCACTGCACGTTTCACGTCACGATTTCGATCAATGGATGATGCCGGTTTATGCGCCTGCGACTTTTATACCGGTTCGCGCGGAAGGCTCCACCGTCTGGGATCAAAACGGCAAAGATTATATCGACTTCGCCGGTGGCATCGCCGTCAATGCGTTAGGGCATGCGCATCCGGCATTACAACAGGCGCTGCAGGAACAGGCCGCACGTTTATGGCATACCGGTAATGGCTACACCAACGAACCGATCCTGCGGCTGGCGAAGCAGTTGATCGATGCCACCTTCGCTGACCGGGTGTTCTTCTGTAACTCCGGGGCGGAGGCGAACGAAGCGGCGCTGAAACTGGCGCGCAAGGTGGCACATGATCGTGTGGGTCCGCATAAAAGTGGCATCGTGGCGTTTAAGAATGCATTTCATGGCCGCACCCTGTTTACGGTAACAGCCGGGGGTCAGCCCGCTTACTCAAAAGATTTTGCGCCGCTGCCGCCAGAGATCCAGCATGCCCCGTTTAACGATCTGGCGGCGGCGGCTGAACTGATTAATGACCATACCTGCGCAGTCATTGTTGAACCGATTCAGGGTGAAGGTGGCGTGCTGCCTGCCGATCCGGCGTTTCTGCGTGGATTGCGTGAGCTCTGTGATAAGCATCAGGCTTTGCTGATTTTTGATGAAGTGCAGAGTGGCGTTGGCCGTACCGGTTCGCTTTATGCCTACATGCATTATGGCGTCACGCCGGATGTGCTCACCAGCGCCAAAGCGCTGGGCGGCGGCTTCCCGATTGGTGCGATGCTGACGCGCGAAGATCTGGCGCTGGTGATGGGCGTTGGCACCCACGGCACCACCTATGGCGGCAATCCGCTGGCGGGCGCAGTGGCAGGTAAAGTCATGGAGCTGATCAACCAGCCTGAACTGATGGCGGGTGTAACAGAACGTCACCAGTGGATTGTTGCGGCACTGGATGAGATCAACCAGCGTCTGCATCTGTTTAAAGAAGTGCGTGGTCTTGGCCTGCTGATTGGCGCGGTGCTCAGCGACGATTTTGCCGGTAAAGCCAAAGCGATCAACCTTGCCGCCGCGGAAATGGGCGTCATGGTGCTGATTGCGGGTGCCAATGTGGTGCGTTTTGCCCCGGCGCTGAATATCAGTGAGCAGGAAGTGAAGCTGGGCATGGCCCGCTTTGCCGAAGTGTGTGAAAGCCTGGTGCGAGGGTCAACATCATGATGGTAATCCGTCCGGTTGAACGCGATGACTTAAGCCAGCTGATGGCGCTGGCGGGCAAAACCGGTGGCGGGCTGACCTCGTTGCCGGTTGATAGCGCGACGCTTCAGGCGCGTATCGATCGATCGCTGCAGACCTGGGAGGATTCTCTGCCACGTGCCGAACAGGGCTATGTCTTTGTGCTGGCCGATAGCGAAGATAACCGCGCCGTCGGCATCTGCGCCATTGAGGTGGCGGTGGGGCTGCAGGATCCCTGGTACAACTTTCGCGTCGGTACCCAGGTGCACGCCTCAAAAGAGCTGAATGTTTATGCCGCGCTGCCCACTCTGTCGCTGAGTAATGACCATACCGGCAGCAGTGAGCTCTGCACGCTGTTTCTCGATCCCGATTACCGTGATGGCAAAAACGGCTATCTGCTGTCGAAGTCACGCTTCCTGTTTATGGCCAGTTTCCGTGAACGTTTCACCAACCGGGTGGTGGCCGAGATGCGTGGCGTCAGCGATGAGCAGGGCCATTCGCCGTTCTGGGAGAGCGTCGGCAGCCGCTTCTTCTCTATGGAATTCAGCAAAGCGGACTTCCTTAGTGGCACCGGACAGAAATCGTTTATCGCTGAACTGATGCCGAAACATCCGCTCTACATCGACTACCTGACACCGGAAGCGCAGGCGGTGATTGGACAGGTCCATCCGCAAACCGCGCCTGCGCGGGCGGTGCTTGAAGCAGAGGGCTTCCGCTACCTCAATTATGTCGACATTTTTGATGGCGGCCCGACGCTGGAGTGCGATATCGATCATATCCGTGCCGTGCGTAAAAGCCGTCTGCGCAGCGCAGAACGGGGCGAAAACCCGGCTGATGGCCCGCTCTGTCTGGTTGCCAATAGCGATTATCGCCAGTTCCGTGTAGCGCTGATTCCGGCAAAGGCTGACAGCGACAGCGTGCAACTCACGGATGAACAGATGCAGGCGCTCCATTGCCAGCCGGGCGACAGCCTGCGCGTGGTGACGCTCTGCAAAGAGGAGAAAACAGCATGACACATCTGATAAATGGACAATGGCTGGACGGTGAAGCTGAGATTCTGACGAAAGCGGATCCGGTCAGCGGCGAGATGTTATGGCAGGGCCAAGCGGCCTCAGCCGCTCAGGTCACCGCAGCCTGTGAGGCGGCGCGCGACGCATTTCCAGCCTGGGCCAGACGCCCGCTGGCGGAACGGCAGGCGATCGTTGAGAAATTTGCCGCCGGGCTTGAGGCGCATAAAACGGCGCTGGCGGAAACTATCGCCCGTGAAACCGGCAAGCCGCGCTGGGAAGCGCTGACCGAAGTGGGCGCGATGATCAACAAAATCGGCTTTTCCGTGAAGGCATACCATAGCCGCACCGGTGAACAGCATGAAGGCGAAAGCTCGCTGCGCCACCGCCCGCATGGGGTACTGGCGGTGTTTGGTCCCTATAACTTCCCGGGACATCTGCCAAACGGCCATATCGTTCCGGCGCTGCTGGCGGGCAACTGCGTGGTATTTAAACCCAGCGAACTGACGCCGCTGACCGCCGAAAAAACCGTTGAGCTCTGGCTGGCTGCGGGCCTGCCTGCCGGCGTGCTGGCACTGTTACAGGGCGGACGTGAGACTGGTCAGGCGCTGGCCAACTGTCAGCAGATTGATGGCCTGCTGTTTACCGGCAGCGCCCATACCGGCTATCAGCTGCATCGCCAGTTTGCCGGTCAGCCTGAAAAGATGCTGGCGCTGGAGATGGGCGGTAACAATGCCCTGATTGTTGAAGATCCGGCGGACACTGATGCGGCTGTCAACATCACGTTGCAGTCAGCCTTTATTACCGCCGGTCAGCGCTGCACCTGCGCGCGGCGTCTGCTGGTCAGACGCGGCGATGCAGGGGATGCGTTTCTGCGGCGACTGGTGGAGGTGGCGGGGCGACTGCAACCCGCCGCCTGGAATGCTGAACCGCAGCCGTTTATGGGCAGCGTGATCTCCACCGGCGCAGCAGAGAAGATTATGGGTGAGTGGCAACGGCGGGTTGAGGCGGGCGGCGAGGTGCTGCTGGAAATGCGCTGGCCGGATCGCCACAGTGCCATCCTGACGCCAGGTATTATCGATTTAACCGGCGTGCAGGGCATTCCGGATGAAGAGGTCTTTGGTCCGCTGTTAGGCATAGTCCGCTATGAGACATTTGAAGAGGCGATAGCGCTGGCGAACCAGACCCGTTATGGCCTGTCGTGCGGATTGATCTCGCCTTCACGCCAGCAGTTTGATCAGTTGCTGCTTGAAGCGCGTGCCGGTATCGTCAACTGGAACAAACCGCTGACCGGCGCAGCCAGTACCGCACCGTTTGGCGGCATTGGTGCCTCGGGCAACCATCGCGCCAGCGCCTGGTATGCGGCGGATTACTGCGCCTGGCCAATGGCCTCGCTGGAGACGCCTGACCTGACGCTGCCCGCCACGCTGTCGCCGGGCCTCGATTTCTCCACCCAGGAGACGACGTCATGAAGGCAACCGAGGCCAACTTTGATGGGCTGGTGGGGTTAACACACCACTATGCCGGGCTGTCGTTTGGCAACGAAGCCTCGACCCGCAATCAGCTGCAGCCGTCGAATCCCCGTCTGGCGGCAAAGCAGGGGTTGCTCAAGATGAAAGCGCTGGCCGATATGGGCTACGTGCAGGGGGTGATTCCGCCGCATGAGCGGCCCAATATTGCGGCGCTGCGCCAGCTCGGCTTTGGTGGCAGCGATGAGCAGGTGCTGGCTGCGGCCGGCAAAACTGCGCCGGGATTACTCTCCGCCGTCAGTTCAGCCTCGGCGATGTGGGTCGCCAATGCTGCCACGGTCTCGCCGTCAGCGGACAGCCTTGATGGCCGGGTTCACCTGACTGTGGCGAACCTTAACAACAAATTCCACCGTGCGATAGAAGCGCCGGAAACGGCCTGGCTGCTGCGTTCCATCTTCTGCGACGATCGCCATTTTGCGGTGCATGATGCCTTGCCGCAGGTGGCGATGTTTGGCGATGAGGGAGCGGCGAACCATAACCGGCTGGGTGGCGCTTATGGTGAGCGCGGCGTGCAGCTGTTTGTCTATGGCCGCGACAGCAGCCATGAGGGCAAAACCCCGCAGCGCTATCCGGCACGTCAGACCCGGGAAGCCAGCGAGGCGGTCGCCCGTCTGCATCAGCTCTCACCGGAAAGCGTGCTGTATGCGCAGCAGAATCCTGCGGTGATCGATCAGGGCGTGTTCCATAACGATGTGATTGCGGTAAGTAACCAGCAGATGCTCTTCTGTCACCAGCACGCCTTTGTTAATCAGCCTGAACTGCTGGCGCAGCTTCGGTCGCGCGTCCCCGGTTTTGTTGCGCTGGTAGTGCCGGAAAATCGGGTGTCAGTGAAAGATGCGGTAGAGACCTATCTGTTTAACAGTCAGTTGCTGAGCCGTCCCGACGGCACCATGATGCTGGTGCTGCCGGAGGAGTCACGTCAGCATCCGGGTGTCTGGCGCTACCTGTGTGAACAGGTTGAGGCTGACACGCCACTCAAAGCCCTGAAGGTGTTTGATCTGCGCGAAAGCATGTATAACGGGGGTGGTCCAGCCTGCCTGCGTTTGCGGGTGGTGCTGACATCACAGGAGCAGCAGGCAGTGAATCCGGCGGTGCTGATGAACGATCGGCTCTTCAGCACGCTGAATAACTGGGTTGACCGTCATTACCGCGATCGCCTGACCCAGGCCGATCTGGTCGACCCACAATTGCTGCGTGAGGGACGCGACGCGCTGGATGAACTGACGAAGCTGCTAGACTTAGGAAATGTATATGCATTTCAGCAGTGAAGGAGGGGGCAGCACAGGCTGCCGCCTGCTCAGGGCGAAAAGGAGGAACGATGCAGGACTTTTTACAGCAAACGCTCTCCGGCGAGGTGCCGCGTAAGCGTAGTGGTGAAACGGCGCATCTTCGCTGGCAATGGTTGTATCACGGCATACTGTTGATGGAGCCGACGGTGCCGGTTAAACAGGCGCTGGTGCTCTCTGCCGGGATCCACGGCAATGAAACAGCCCCGGTAGAAATGGTGAACCAGCTGGTTAATCCGCTGCTGCGGGGCGAAAAGCCATTACAGCAGCGCATGCTGGTGATTCTGGGTAATCCCTCAGCGCTACGCGCCGGTAAGCGCTATGTGCGTTATGACATTAACCGGCTGTTTGGCGGACGCTGGCAGCAGATTGATGATGGTGATGAGGCCCGCCGCGTGCTGCGGCTGGAGCAGGCGCTGGAGACCTTCTGGCAGCTGGGCGAGTGCGATGAGACGCGCTGGCATCTCGACATGCACACGGCTATTCGTGGCTCTTATCATCCTCAGTTTGGCGTGATGCCGCACAATGAACGCCCCTGGCCGCCCGCGTTTCTTGACTGGCTGGCCGCTGCCGGGCTGGAAGCGCTGGTGTTCCATCGCTCGCCGGGCGGCACCTTTACCCACTTCAGCTGCGAGCACTTCGGTGCGGCCAGTTGTACCCTGGAGCTGGGCAAAGCGCTGCCGTTTGGCGAAAACGATCTCAGTCAGTTCAGTGCGGCACAGCAGGCGCTGGCGTCTTTACTCTATGGCGAAGCGCTGCCTGCGGCGACGGTTAAACCCCGTCACTATCGGGTCGCGCAGCAGATCACCCGACTGAGTGAGCACTTTACGCTGCATATGTCGCCGGAAACGCTGAACTTTACCGCGTTTCCACAGGGGACGTTGCTGGCGGAAGATGGTAGCACCCGCTATTACGTGCAGCAGGCGCGGGAATATGTGCTGTTCCCTAACCCCAACGTGGCCGCCGGGCTGCGTGCCGGACTGATGCTGATTGAAGAGAGCGAACAGACTCAGGCGCTGCCGGTCTGATAGCGGTTGTTAACAGCGCAGACCCTCGGCGCTAAAAAACCGACAGGAAAAGTGGAAGATCGGCTTCCGCTTTCCTGTCGTAACCCTTACACTCCTCCATGATTTCTGCCAAATTCGCTTTAAATTCATAAACATTTTCTATTCCTCACGCCTTTCTTCTTATTCTCTTCATGATTGCCCGATTTTTATCTTTTATGCTTTCACGGCTTTACTCAGGCTCTGAGTAGTTGACGTTCAGCGTCGTATGCTTGTTTCCGAAGACGCGACAGAGTGCTGTCGTCATTATCATGAATTATAAGGACACTATTATGCGCAAACTGACTTCCCTTTTACTGGCTTCTTCGCTGGCGTTTGGTGCAGCCAGCGCCGTCCATGCAGCCGCTGACAACCTGACTCCACCGCCAGCAGGCAGCGAAAAAGCGATGCACAAGCCGCCAATGCGCCACGGCATGGAGATGATGTTTAAAGGTCTGAACCTGACCGACGCGCAGAAAACTCAGATGCGCGACATCATGAAAGAGAGCCACAAAGATATGAAACGCCCGTCACTGGACGAGCGTCGTGCGGCCCACAGCATTATTGCCTCTGACAGCTTCGACCAGAGCAAAGCAGAAGCACAGGCAGAGAAGATGTCCGCCAATGCCAAAGAGCATGCGCTGAAGATGCTGGAAACCCAGAACAAGCTCTATAACGTGCTGACGCCGGAGCAGAAGAAACAGTACAACGCTAACTTTGAAAAGCGTCTGACTGAGAAAGGCCCGCACGAGGGCAAAATGGCACCGCCAGCAGAACCGGCTGAATAACACTCGTTAAGCGAACGGTCTGAGACCGCCGGCGCTGTCCACTGAAGGTGAGTGGGCAGCGTCGGCGGTTTTTTTATAGCGGCAGAATAGGGTAGGCACCTGACAGAATCGGGCGGCAGAGGATTTTGTAGCCGTCATGATCAAAACCGCCTTTGGGCCGCTGCAGTTTTCTGGCCTCATCCATGCTGCTGACCGAACCGAGATAGAACCAGTGGTCGATAACGTGGATCTGCGTCATCTCTTTGCCTTCCTCCACCAGCCCCACGGCACCCTGCCATGGCCAGCAGAACACCCGCACGTTTTCCAGCGCCTCCAGCAGTCGATCCTGATGATCGCTGACCGGCTCTTTTCCACAGCAGGCCCCGGCGCAACGGCGCAGTGCCGAGCGGAAGCAGCCTCGCCCCGCACTCAGCGCTTCCAGACCCAGCAGGCCATGACAGAGCTGATACTCATCCGCGAGCTGCTTGAGCCGTTCCAGCGCGGCGAAGCGACTGCGATAGAGCCCAAACAGGTTGGGGGACTGGCTGAAATCGAGGTCTTTTGCATAGACCACATTCGGTTTGCCGTCGGTAATCTGCAATGAACAGAGCTGCCGGTTTTTGCGCAGTCGCTTATTGAACAGCGGCTGCTGGGTTTTGATCATCTGCGCTTCCAGCAGCAGCGCGCCGAGGTCGCCCGCGGTAGGGATCCAGCTTACACGCCGCGACTGGCGCAGCATTTTCGCCTCATCCGGGGTGCGGAAATGGGACATCACCCGCGAACGCAGATTCACACTTTTACCGATATAGAGCGGCAGCGACTCACTTTCGCCATGAAAGGTATAGACGCCAGGATGATTTGGCAGGCCTTCCAGCCATTCACGCAGGTGTTCGGGATATTGATAAATTGCATTCGCGTCGGGTTCGGGGCGAAGTATGGCAGAACGTCTGACCAAGATGGACTCCATTTACTGGTTGTCCATACAGCATAACAGGCAGGTGAAATGATCGCCAGCCGTCTGGTTACAGAGACCGTGTTGCCCGCCAGCAGATTAGCGAGCCGAGCGTGATCATCGCCACGCCCTGCCAGAAGGCCAGCGGCGGCGTCAGGCCCAGCCACAGCGATCCCAGCAGGGCCGACAGCACCGGCGTAAAATAGGAGGCGGTGGCCAGCAGCGTCAGATTGCCCTGCTGAATTCCGTGATTCCAGGCGGAATAGGCGATGGCGGTGGACAGCCCGACAAACAGCACCTCCAGCAGCGGCACCAGCGTAAAGGTCATCGGTGCAGTGTGATCGCTGAAGGCATATTTCAGCCACAGCGCCAGGGCGGTCAGGATAAAAAACAGCGTGACGCCATTGGAACCACGGGCAAAGCGGCGGGTGAGATTATTGTAGAGCGCCCAGGTCAGGGCGGCGATAAAGGCCAGTGCATAGGCGACCGGGTTGCGCAGCATATTCTGCCACAACAGCGCCGGCGATCCGTTGCCGCTGCCTTTCATTACCCAGACGATCCCCAGCAGCGACAGCAGCAGTCCTGGCCACAGCCAGACACGGAAACGCTGCTGATTAAACGGGATCGCCAGCACGATGGTCAGACAGGGCCAGAGATAGTTAATCATCCCCAGTTCCAGCGACTGGCTGCGATCGCTGGCCAGCCCGATGGCCAGCGCCAGACAGATTTCATAGCCGACAAAGAGTACGCCCCCCAGCCACAGGTAGATGGCTGGCATCGCGCCGGGTCTGGGCAGGCCCCGGGTCAGGCAAAGGAGACACGCCGTGGTGGTGTAGATCAGCGCCGCACCACCGGTGGCGCCAAAGGCTTCACTGACGCTGCGCAGCAGGCCAACGGTCGTACTCCAGAGCAGAATGGCGACAAGCCCGATGAGGGTCGCGCGCGAAACGGTGGCAGGCATGCAGCGATCAACAAAGTCAGTGAGAGAAGCCTCCCTTGCCGCGGCAAGGGAGGGGCAGGATTACTTCCAGAAGTCGTCGAATACCGTGATCGGCGGACGACGTTTGTGCTCGGTTTTCTGATACCAGCCTTCGATGATACGGGCGCTGTCAGGATTGATGCTTTTGCCTTCCAGGTAGTCATCAATCATCTCATAGGTGACGCCCAGCGCCACTTCATCCTGCAGGCCTGGACGATCATCTTCCAGATCGGCAGTCGGTTTTTTCAGATAGAGATGCTCCGGGCAGCCAAGGTGTTTCAGCAACTGCTTGCCCTGACGCTTGTTCAGGCGGAACAGGGGATTGATGTCCGTGCCGCCATCGCCATACTTGGTGAAGAAACCGGTCACGGCTTCAGCCGCGTGATCGGTGCCGACCACTACGCCTTTGGTCATGCCGGCGATGCTGTATTGCGCTTTCATCCGCTCACGGGCTTTTTCATTGCCGCGGACAAAATCGGAAAGCGTAATACCCGCCTCTTTCAGCGCGCGCTCACTGGCCAGCACCGACTCTTTGATGTTTACCACCAGCGAACGGTCGGGTTTGATAAAGGCCAGCGCGTCCTGACAATCCTGCTCATCCGCCTGCACACCATAGGGCAGACGCACGGCAATAAAGGTGTAGTCGTTATCACCGCTCTCCTGACGCAGTTCGGTGATCGCCCGCTGCGCCAGCGCGCCCGCCAGGGTTGAATCCTGACCGCCGCTGATCCCCAGCACCAGCGTTTTCAGGCCGCTGTGACGTTTCAGGTAGGCTTTGAGAAAATCGATGCTGACGCGTACTTCCTGGTCGGCGTCGATAATGGGCTTCACACCCAGGGCTTCAATAATTTCCTGCTGCAGTGACATGAACTTCTCCTCAGGTCAGTGGCCTGTCGGCTCGATGCGAACGTTTTATTAAAGCTAACGTGCCTTAGCGAAAACAACAAGCCAAAGCGGTAACTGATTGCCGTGAAACGTTGCGAAATCAGTGAGTTTTTACCTGCGGCAGCGGTTTTTTCGCCAGCACGGTAAACATCAGAATCGCCGTCATAAAGCAGCCAAAAATGGTGGCGCACATGCTCAGCACCGAGGTGCCGCCGATGCCGGTAATCGGCACGGTAATCGCACCCAGCGTGAACATCGTGACGCCAATCACCGCGGAGGCGCTGCCAGCGCGATGGCCCTGACTCTGCATCGCCAGGGACGAGGCGGTGGTAGCGATAACGCCGTTGCTGGCAATGGTAAAGAACAGTGCCACCAGCAGCAGCGCTAAGGGAGCATGCAGCAGCGCGGCCAGCAGCAGCAGGCTGGAGGCGACAAAGGCCAGCGTCAGTCCGCCTTTCAGCACCCGATATTCGCCCCACAATGGACAGAGGCGGGCGCTGGTCTGTGAAGCAATCACCAGGCCAAACCCGTTGGCCGCAAAGCAGAAGCTAAAGGCCTGGGGCGAAAGACCATAGAGTTGCTGCAGCACGAACGGCGAGGCACCGATGTAGGCGAACATGCCGGACATCATAAATCCCTGGGTCAGGCAGAAGCCCATGAAGGGGCGATGGGTAATCACCTGACCCAATGCCGCGTAGGCGGAGAATATTGATCCTTTACTGCGGCGTGCCTCAGGCAGGGTTTCATGCAGCTTCCAGCGCGCCAGCAGGATCAGCAGAATGGCAATGCCGCCCAGCACCATGAAGATGCCGCGCCAGTTTAAAATCGTCATCAGCACGCCGCCTAATACCGGTGCGCCGATCGGTGCCAGACCGTTGACCAGCATCAGCAGAGCGAAGAATCGCGTCAGCTCATGGCCACTGTACATATCGCGTGCAATCGCCCGTGACAGCACCGCGCCGCCCGCACCTGCTAACCCTTCGAACAGCCGCGCCAGCAGCAGCTGGTTAATATCCTGCGCCAGCGCACAGCCCATCGAGGCGATAAACAGCAACACCAGTGACAGGGTCAGCGGGCGCAGGCGGCCGAACTTATCGCTCATCGGACCAAAGAGCAGCTGGCCAAAGCCGAGACCTAACAGGCCAGCGGTCAGACTCAGCTGCGCGGTAGCGGTTTCAGTGTGCAGGTCCTGGGCCATTTGTGGCAGTGCAGGGAGATAGAGGTCGATGCAGAGCGGGCCCAGTGCGGCCAGCAGGCCCAGCGTAATGGCATAAACCAGGCGATTGGAGTGTACAGGGGTCATTTATCCTCGGGATTGTCAGCGATGGGGTAAACAGAAAGCGGGTAAGGCTGCGAAAAACAGCGTCCGGTAACGCGACATTCACGCCGATCTGCGTCTGCGCGGATGACGGTGCGGTCTCTGAAAACGGGGCGCTATCGGGTGCCTGTTTTGCCGGGCAGTATACGTCTGCGTTGACAGCAAAACAGCCTTCTTTACGAAATTCTGACATTTGACAGGCCACTAATTGTTCGTCATAAACTTGATAAATCAGCATTTATGTTCCAGGCTTGTTTCCACATGGACAATAAATGAGGAACAACAAGATGAATAAAGTGATGGGATGTATCGCTGCGGCGCTGACGCTGGCTGCACTGTCTGGTTGTACGACTTACGATCGTGCGGAAAGCTACGTGACTAAGCCAGTGGTAAAGGATGTTAAAAAGGGTATGACCCGTGATCAGGTTCGTCAGATCGCCGGTACGCCTTCTACTGAAATCACCATGGTTCACGCGCGCGGCACCTGCCAGACTTATGTACTGGGTCAGCGCGACGGTAAAGCTCAGACTTACTTCGTGAGCTATAACGACACTGGCCGTGTCATGAACTACGGCTTCCAGAGCTGTGCGGAATATGACACCGATCCGCAGGTTCAGCAGTAACTCATAGCACCCCTGAATAGCAAACGGCCCGTCATTATGACGGGCCGTTTTTCGTTGTGGCGCTGACTACAAACCTGCCGGGCGCGGCACCTCAACATAATCGCCATCTATTTGTCGCTGGTAGAAGTGGCCAGCCTGCACATAGAAGCGTTTGCCGTTAAAGTCGAGTACCCGCATTTCACTGCTGACCCGCGACTCTGCAGGCGGCTCTGTCACCACATACTCATCGCCGTGACGCTGATAATAATTGCCGTTGAGCAGATAATAGGTCAGTCCGCCTATCAGCACCGCGGTTGCGGCTTCAGGCAAAAAGCGCACCGGCCCGGGCCCGCCCCAGTGTGGCCCGTGGCCGCCATGTCGACCCCATCCACCCGGCGGGCCCCAGTCGCCAGGATGAGCGAAAGCCAGAGCGGGTGTCAAAAGCGTCAGCGTCAGAAGCGAGGCGATTATCTTTTTCATCAGGTGTTCTCCTCATAAGACTGGATGCAGAATTCGCTTTTTACCCGGCAAAGACAAGCACTAAAGCGGCGATTTTTCGCCTGTTTACCATGCTTAACGCTTTCTTAACGGCGTTGCCATTAATGGGGGAGATTATGGAGAAGAAGGGCGGGAATAACCTGGCGCGGGCGCGCCAGGTTCAAAGCAGATTAGCGGTGCGCCAGTTCGGCGTTGTCGTCGCTTTCCAGGACGCGCTTATCGGTCATACCTAACCAGCGACTGGTGAGAGAACCGGCGGTCATGGAACCGTTGACGTTCAGGGCTGTACGACCCATATCGATCAGCGGCTCAATGGAGATCAGCAGCGCCACCAGGGTGACCGGCAGGCCCATCGCAGGCAGGACAATCAGTGCCGCGAAGGTTGCACCACCGCCGACACCGGCAACGCCTGCTGAGCTCAGCGTTACGATCCCGACCAGTGTCGCAATCCACAGTGGGTCAAACGGGTTGATCCCGACGGTTGGCGCAACCATCACTGCCAGCATAGTTGGATAGAGACCGGCACAGCCGTTCTGGCCGATAGTGGCACCAAAAGAGGCCGCGAAGCTGGCAATCGACTCAGGCACGCCAAGACGACGGGTCTGGGTTTCCACGCTCAGCGGAATGCTGGCTGCGCTGGAGCGGCTGGTAAAGGCGAAGGTAATAACCGGCCACACTTTACGGAAGAAGCGCATCGGGTTGATACCATTTACCGACAGCAGCAGGGCGTGGACACCAAACATGATGGCCAGACCGAGGTAAGAGGCGACCACAAAGCTGCCCAGCTTGATGATGTCCTGCAGGTTAGAACCGGCAACCACTTTGGTCATCAGCGCCAGCACACCATAAGGCGTCAGCTTCATCACTAAACGCACCAGCTTCATGACCCAGGACTGCAGCGTATCGATCGCGACCAGCACGCGCTGACCTTTAACTTCATCATCTTTCAGCAACTGCAGTGCAGCCACACCCAGGAAGGCGGCGAAGATAACGACACTGATAATCGAGGTCGGACTGGCTCCGGTCAAATCGGCAAACGGGTTTTTCGGGATAAAGGAGAGCACCAGTTGCGGCACGGTCAGGTCAGCCACTTTGCCGACATAGTTGCTCTGAATCGCACTGAGACGCGCAGTCTCCTGCACGCCCTGAACCAGACCTTCAGCGCTCAGGCCAAACAGGCCGGTCACGAAGACGCCGACCAGCGCCGAGATCGCGGTGGTAAACAGCAGTACGCCAATCGTCAGTACGCTGATTTTTCCCAGCGACGAGGCGTTATGCAGACGGGCAACCGCACTCAGAATGGAAACGAACACCAGCGGCATTACGACCATCTGCAGCAACTGGACATAGCCATTACCGACGATGTTAAACCAGCTGATAGACTCTTTGACCACTGCGCTGTTTTCGCCGTAGATCAACTGCAAAACCAGGCCGAACAGTACGCCGATTACCAGACCGGTCAGCACTTTTTTCGACAGGCTCCAGTTCTGACGGCTGAAGCGAGAGAGCAATACCAGCAGCACCACAAAGGCTACGATATTAAGCGTAAGAGGAAGGTCCATACTGAAACTCCAGAGTAATGCGGCCTTTCGCTCTGGAAAGGCCGCATAATGTTAATCACGAATTAAGACAGCAGGAATGGTAACAGCAGGCGAAGAGGGTGCCTTATATCCAAATGGCATGGCTTATAACTTAAAGGCGTTTTGTGCTGATTTATTGCGCAGTATGACTGGAAATCAACCGTCCGACGCCATTTTGTAGCGTATCGAACAGCTGTGACGGCCAGCCGTTTGCACCAAAAGATGGCATGCCCACCGGAAACCAGAGCGCATATCCCACCAGTCCCAGGCACAACGCCCGTTCAAGCTGGTTGCCTTTCTGACTGCGCAGAATCGGCAACCGGAAGCGCCAGCGGCAGGGCCACAGCAGCGGAACCCCGGCAGGCGTCAGCATATCGGCCACAATATGGCTAAGGTAGCCCAGCGTCAGACCCTGCAGGACATCAGGCGGTATCGGCGACGACTGGGGCAGGTTTATCTGAAAAAGCCATAAACCGGCGGCTATCGCCAGCAAACTGTGGGTAAAGCCGCGATGGCCGAACGCGCGCGCAATAGGATGAGAGAGCCAGCGCAGTCGCTGTCCCAGCAGAGATTTAGGGTGATCGATATCGGGCAACAGACATGTCAGCAGCGCTGAGGGAACAAGATGCCACCAGTCGGCCTGCGCCAGCACCGGTGTCAGCTCAGCACGCTTCGCAAAGATAGCGCTGGCAATGGCAAAAATGATGTGGCCTTCGCCCGTCATGATAGAACCTGGTTGCAAAGAAAACTGTCGATGCATCCAGTATAGGGATTTATCCAGTAAATGAGAACATGTGACGCTGTAACGAAGCATGAATATTATTAACAAGGCGGACAGCGATGAAACACTGTCCGCCAGTAAGATTAACGCGCCAGCCAGCCGCCATCCACCGCCAGGGTGTAGCCATTCACGTAGTCAGACGCGGAAGAGGCCAGGAAGACTACCGGGCCCATCATGTCATCCGGCACGCCCCAGCGGCCTGCCGGAATACGTCCCAGAATCTCTTCACTGCGCGACTCATCATTACGAAGCTGTTCCGTATTGTTGGTGGCCATGTAACCGGGAGCGATGGCATTGACGTTAATGCCATGTTTTGCCCACTCGTTCGCCATCAGACGGGTCAGCCCCATCACGGCACTTTTCGACGCTGTATAAGAGGGCACCCGGATACCGCCCTGGAAGGAGAGCATGGAGGCGATATTGATTATCTTGCCGCCATTACCCTGCGCGATAAACTGACGGGCAACCTGCTGCGACAGGAAAAACAGGCTCTTGCTGTTAAGGTTCATCACGTCATCCCAGTCCTGCTCGCTGAAATTCAGTGCGTCCTCACGGCGGATAATGCCGGCATTGTTGACCAGAATGTCAATTTTACCGGCAGCGGCCAGCGCCTGTTCAACCACTGAGGCCACCACGCTGGTCTGCATCAGATCGGCCTGCACCGGCCAGAACCGGCGACCCAGCGCCTCCACTTTACTTTGGGTATCATCCGGGCCATCACGGTTAACGCCGACGATATCACAACCCGCCTGGGCCAGACCCAGCGCCATACCTTGCCCTAAACCGGTGTTACAGCCGGTCACCAGCGCGACTTTACCTTCCAGGTTAAACGTACTCAGTACCATGGTATTTCTCCTCTGCTCAGCGCAGTTCACTGATTTTGACGTGGTCCATGTCATCAAAGACCTGATTCTCACCCACCATGCCCCAGATAAAGGTGTAACGCTGGGTGCCGACACCGGCGTGAATTGACCAGCTGGGTGAGATCACCGCCTGCTCGTTGTGTACCAGCAGATGGCGGGTTTGCTGCGGTTGCCCCATCATGTGGAAGACGGCGCACTCTTCGCTCATATCGAAGTAGAAATAGACTTCCATGCGGCGTTCGTGGGTGTGGCAGGGCATGGTGTTCCACAGGCTGCCTTCATCCAGTTTGGTTAAGCCCATGGTGAGCTGGCAGGTGGGCAACACATCCGGCACGATAAATTTGTTAATGGTGCGGCGATTGGAGGTCGCGGCATCACCCAGCGTCGCGGTGGCCGCTTCCTGCAGCGTGATCTTCTTGTCCGGGAAGGTGCTGTGTGCTGGCGCACTGTTGTAATAGAATTTGGCCGGCTGTGCCGGGTTCAGGCTGCGGAACTGCAGGTTGCGCGCACCTTTGCCGATGTAAAGTGCCTCTTCGTGACCGATTTCCCACGCTTTACCGTCAACTTCTACCAGACCCGGGCCGCCAATATTGATCATACCCAGCTCGCGGCGTTCAAGAAAATAAGCGACGCCCAGCTGTTTTCCCATTTCATCACCGATAGTGACCGGATTATTCACCGGCATGACGCCGCCAATAATGATGCGGTCGATATGGCTGTAGGTCAGGGTGTAATCATCGGCAGTAAATATCTTCTCAATCAGGAACTCGCGGCGCAGTGCTTCAGTGTCGAGTTGCTTAGCGTGATCGCTGTGAATGCTTTGACGAACGTCCATCTCAGGCCTCTCTGCAGGTCAGGTTATTCATGCCCCAAACGGGGACGCTTTTGGCATCTTAGGCAGAGCGGGATGGGAATTCAATAAAAATGAAACGTTGTTTTATTTTTTGCGGGTCAGATCAAGTGACAGGTGCAACAGGCAATAAAAAGCCCGCCATAAGCGGGCTGTTATTATCCCTGCAGATGCTGCAGGCTAAGCTGGGTCAGATTGTCCAGCCGGACATCCGCCAGCGTCCAGCGGGGATCGTCACGGTGTTCAGCGGCGGGCACCACAATCGATCGCATACGCGCTGCTTTGGTGGCGATCATGCCGTTAAACGAATCTTCAAGCGTGACGCAGTTGAGCGGATCGATCGCAAGGCTGGCGGCGGCGTTGAGATAGACCTGCGGATGGGGCTTGCTGTAGGGCAGCGCTTCTGCTGAAGCCAGCACATCGAAATAAGGGCGCAGATTGAAGATCTCCAGCACCTGTTCCAGCATCTTTAGCGGTGATGCGGAGGCAAGGCCGATTTTCAGCCCCTGTTCCCGGCACAGTTGCAGCGCCGTTTCCACGCCCGGCAGCAGTGGCCGCGTCTGATCCACCAGCGTCATGGCGCGCGTAATAATCCGCTCAGTGACCTCCTGCTGAGAGGGGCCATGCCAGGGCAGCGTTTCGTACCACATCCGTACAGTCTGATCGATGCGCAGACCCAGGGTATCGGGCATTTCACTGCGACGTGACAGGTCAACATCCAGCGTTGAAAAGATATCCAGCTCAGCCTGATCCCACAGAGGCTCAGAATCGATCAGTAAGCCATCCATATCAAACAGGGCGGCAAGGACAGGGCGGTGATAAGGCATCAGGGGGTCTCCTTTTAAAGTCAGCATTACCTTAACATCATTCTTTACTGGCGCACGCTCTGCCTGACAGGCCACGCTTTATTTGGGAAATTTCACCGTTGGCAGGTAAACTGACGGCAAATTGGATTCCGGGTTCAGGAGATATTATGACCTATCAACAGGCTGGCCGTATCGCCATCCTCAAGCGAGTGGCAGGCTGGGTGCTCTTTTTAGTGGCGCTGCTGTCGACCATTATTTCTGTATTGAGCTTTATGTTTAAGCACAGCGAAAAGCAGCCAGGCATTGATGCCGTCATGCTCGATTTCGTCCACGTCATCGTCGACATGCTGCGCTTTAACACGCCATTCCTGAATGTCTTCTGGCATAACTCGCCGGTACCGGAATTTAATGGTCAGATGAACCTGGGTTTCTGGCTGATCTACATTCTGATTTTTGTCGGGCTGGCGCTGGAGTCGTCAGGCGCGCGGATGGGACGTCAGGCGCGTCATGTCAAAGAAGGCATTGAGGATCAGATGATTCTGGAGCAGGCAAAAGGCAGTGAAGGGCGTAGCCGTCAGCAACTGGAAGAGAAGGTGCGCGTACCTCGCCACACCATCTTCCTGCAGATCTTCCCGCTCTATGTCCTGCCGGTGGTGATTGCGATAGCCGGTTATTTTGCGCTGTCGCTGCTGGGCTTTATCTGACCGCGATCTTTGTCAGGCCGGTCTGGCCTGACTGGCGCCCAGCGCATCCTCATCCAGCAACTGGCCAATGGCGAACTGTGCATCGCCTGGCCAGTGCCCGCCAAAGACGTTAGCCCGGTTGAGCAGATAGTAGAGCTGGTAGACCGGCAGACGCTGCGAAAAACCATCCGGTAGCGGCCACACCGCCTGATAACCGTCGTAAATCTGGCGAGGCAGGTCAGGGTACCAGCTCAGCATGGCTAAATCGCACTCACGGTCGCCCCAGTAGCAGGCAGGGTCGAACAGCCAGGGGCCACTCTCACTGCTGGCGCAGTTAGCCGGCCAGAGATCGCCATGCAGCAGCGACGGCTGCGGATGATGTGACGCGAGCACCCGCTGCACGCAGGCAACGATCAGCTCTGTATCCCCGTACTGAATTCCCTTTTCTGCCGCCAGCTGCAGCTGCCAGCCAATGCGCTGTTCAGCAAAAAAAACCGACCAGCGTCGCAGCCAGCTATTGGGTTGGGGCGTCGTGGTGATGTTATTGTCGAAATCGAGGCCGAACTGCGTCTGCTCGCTCCACTGATGCAGATGCGCCAGTTGCTGACCGAGCTGATATGCACTCTGCTCATCAAGCGGCTGTGGCCTGATATATTCCAGCAGCAGAAAGCTCTCCTCGCGATGATGACCCACACCATAGACTTTAGGCACCCGAACCGTGCCGGTGCGCGCCAGCAAATCCAGCTGGTCTGCTTCCCAGGTAAAGAGCGACAGCATATCGCGGCTGTTACTTTTGACGAAGACGTCGTGATCACCGTAGCGGATCTGCCAGGTGGGATGGATATCACCCCCCGCGAGGGCGTGACGTTGAGTGATTTCGGCGTTGCCTAACTGCTCGCTTAACAGACGACTAATGGCTGACCACATTGGGCTATCCTCGTTATTCGCTGCGTAAGTTCGATTGTATTGCGTAAATATTCACCAAAAACCGCGCAATTGCACCCTTTATTCTGGCGCTGAGGTGGCAGGGCGATGATCGGCAGCATCGCGCAGATACTCTTCGAAGGTCGTGACGGTCACCTCGGGTTCCTGACCCAGCGCGCTTTCACCGGCCGCAGTGACCTGCTGCCGCAGATCCTCAGCCTCCAGCGTGCTGACGATGCCATAGCTGTTCGTACCGAGTTCATGCGGATGGCCGTCGTCATCTGTCATCGTGGTCGTGAAACCTGCGGCGGTCATTGCGCTGGTCAGCTCCAGGATGTCACTTAAGCCCGACTCCTGATAGTGAAAGGTCACGATATAGCGGGTTAAGGTGTTGCTCATGAGGCACCTCCGGGGAAGGGAAACTGAACTGAGCGTAGACCATGGTGAAAAATCAGGCGAATTATGAAGGAGATGCTGCGTGTGTGACGTGATGCGTAGCGTAAATTCGTGTCAGGAGCCAGCAGCATAACGTAAAAATCTTCTGCCGTTGCGTCTGGCTTTTCGTTTGGGCAGCACTATAATGCGCGACGTTAATAAGATGAGTCCCAATTAACAGGGGTTGTCAGGGCGATTCCAGGCATTTTGTGTAAGTTAATAATTTTTTACAAAACTTACCGTAAATTGCATTGAATGCCCGGCAAAACGCTTCAGACTCTCCGTTTTTTAAACAGTCGCACGGATCACATTTAATGAAAGCCTATAACAAGCTGTCTGCTGTTCTTTTGCTCTCCGCCGGAGCTTTTTGTCACCAGGCAATGGCCGATAACGCCGTATTTACGTCAATGGATGACCCTTCAACAGCTAAAAAGCCGTTTGAAGGTTCTGCTGCTGCGGGATATCTGGCGCAAACCGGTAACACCACCAGTTCATCAATGACGGCTCAGACCAATATGACCTGGTATCAGTCATCTATGGCTTACAGCTTGTGGGGTAACGCAGCCAACACCTCGTCAAACGATGAGCGCTCTTCTGAAACTTACAACATCGGTGGTCGTTCACGTTACAACCTCAACTCGTATGACTACCTGTTTGGACAGGCGAGCTGGTTAAGCGATCGTTTCAATGGTTACGATTCACGCGACGTGCTGACAGCCGGTTACGGTCGTCAGATTCTGAATGGACCGGTGCACTCGCTGCGTGCGGAATTGGGTCCGGGTGTACGTTATGACGATTATCACGCGGGTGGTCATCAGACCAAAGCGCTGGGCTATGGCGCAGTCAGCTATCAGTGGCAGCTGACCGACACCACTAAATTTATTCAGGGCGTGTCAGTGCTGAGCAGCTTCGGAGAAGACACCACGGTGAACTCCGAAACCGGCCTGCAGGTGGCGATCAACAGCCACTTCGCGCTGAAGCTGGCTTACAACGTCAGCTGGAACAACAATCCGGCGGAATCTGCGCCTGATCGCACCGATACCAAAACCTCAATCATGCTCTCTTACGCTATGTAAGCGCATTTTTGCAGCAGCATTCACAGCGGCCTGACAGTGTGTCAGGCCGCTTTTTTTTGATTTCTCCAGGGCTTAGCGAAAAAGGCATGGGTTTTTCTCGCCGGGGAAAACTGCTATCATCGGCCCCGCACTGAAATCCTGGCGACATTCCGACAATGTGGGTCTGATATCACGCCGGGTCACTAATTTTACATTACGTTGCATGTAGGCTTTCGTGTGGCTTACCACTGCAAATAAGGATATGAAATGCCTGTAATTACGCTTCCTGATGGCAGCCAGCGCGTGTTTGACCGCCCTGTCAGTGTGATGGATATTGCGCTGGACATCGGTCCTGGTCTGGCGAAAGCCTGTATCGCTGGCCGTGTTAACGGTGAACTGGTTGATGCTGTTGATCCCATCACTGAAGATGCCGCCGTAGCGATCATTACCGCTAAAGATGAAGCGGGTCTGGAAATCATCCGTCACTCCTGTGCGCACCTGTTAGGGCATGCGATTAAACAGCTGTGGCCGGATACCAAAATGGCGATTGGCCCGGTCATTGATAACGGCTTCTATTATGATGTCGACATCGATCGTACCCTGACCCAGGAAGATATCGACCTGCTGGAAAAACGCATGCATCAGTTGGCTGAAACCAACTACGATGTGGTGAAGAAGAAGGTCAGCTGGCAGGAAGCTCGCGACGTCTTTGCGGCGCGCGGCGAAATTTACAAGACCACCATTCTTGATGAAAACATCAGCCATGACGATAAGCCTGGCCTGTATCATCACGAAGAATATGTCGACATGTGCCGCGGTCCGCACGTGCCGAACATGCGGTTCTGCCATCATTTTAAACTGCAGAAGATCTCCGGTGCCTACTGGCGCGGCGACAGCAACAACAAAATGCTGCAGCGTATTTATGGCACCGCATGGGCAGACAAAAAGCAGCTGGCAGCCTATCTGCAGCGTCTGGAAGAGGCGGCGAAGCGTGACCATCGTAAGATTGGTAAGCAGCTGGATCTCTACCACATGCAGGAAGAAGCACCAGGCATGGTCTTCTGGCATAATGACGGCTGGACCATCTTCCGCGAGCTGGAAGTGTTTGTCCGCAGCAAGTTAAAAGAGTACCAGTACCAGGAAGTTAAAGGTCCATTCATGATGGATCGCGTCCTGTGGGAAAAAACCGGGCACTGGGAAAACTATAAAGAAGCAATGTTCACCACCTCATCTGAGAACCGTGAATATTGCATCAAACCGATGAACTGTCCTGGGCATGTTCAGATCTTTAATCAGGGTCTGAAATCCTACCGTGACCTGCCGCTGCGTATGGCAGAGTTCGGCAGCTGTCACCGTAATGAACCCTCAGGCGCACTGCACGGCCTGATGCGTGTTCGTGGCTTTACCCAGGATGATGCACACGTCTTCTGTACTGAAGAGCAGGTGCGTGACGAAGTGAACAGCTGTATCCGCATGGTTTATGACATGTACAGCACCTTCGGTTTTGAAAAGATTGTGGTGAAGTTATCCACCCGTCCTGAGAAGCGCATCGGTACGGATGAGATGTGGGATCGTGCCGAGGAAGATCTGGCTGCGGCGCTGAACGAAAACAATATTGAGTTTGAGTTCCAGCCAGGCGAAGGCGCGTTCTACGGTCCTAAAATTGAGTTTACTTTGTACGATTGTCTTGATCGCGCCTGGCAGTGCGGAACAGTTCAGCTAGACTTCTCCCTGCCAAAACGCCTTGAAGCAACCTACGTGGGTGAAAACAATGATCGTCAGACGCCAGTGATGATTCACCGTGCGATTCTGGGGTCAATGGAGCGTTTCATCGGTATTCTGACCGAAGAATTCGCCGGTTTCTTCCCAACCTGGCTGGCACCGCTGCAAGTCGTGGTAATGAATATTACCGACGGACAAGCAGAATATGTTGAGTCTTTGACGCGTAAGCTGCAGAATGCTGGCATTCGTGTGAAGGCAGACTTGAGAAATGAGAAGATAGGCTTTAAAATCCGCGAGCACACATTACGTCGCGTCCCTTATATGTTGGTCTGCGGTGATAAAGAGGTGGAATCTGGCAAAGTTGCCGTTCGCACCCGCCGTGGTAAAGACCTTGGGTCGATGGATGTCGATGTGTTTGTTGAGAAACTTCAACAAGAGATTCGCAGCCGAAATCTTCAACAATTGGAGGAATAAAGTATTAAAGGCGGAAAACGAGTACTACCGACGCGTCCGAACAAAATCAACAGTGAAATCCGCGCAACTGAAGTGCGCTTAACAGGCATGGATGGCGAGCCGATTGGCATTGTCACATTACGCGAAGCTTTGGAAAAAGCCGAGGAAGCGGGCGGCGACTTAGTCGAAATCAGCCCGAATGCCGAACCGCCGGTCTGCCGCATCATGGATTACGGCAAGTTCCTCTATGAAAAAAGCAAATCTTCTAAGGAACAGAAGAAGAAGCAAAAAGTTATTCAGGTTAAGGAAATCAAATTCCGTCCTGGAACCGATGATGGCGACTATCAGGTCAAACTACGCAACCTGATTCGCTTTCTGGAAGAAGGCGATAAAGCCAAAATCACGCTGCGTTTCCGCGGTCGTGAGATGGCGCACCAGCAGATCGGTATGGAAGTGCTTAACCGCGTCCGTAAAGACCTGTGTGAAGATCTGGATTTGGCCATTGTCGAATCCTTCCCTTCGAAGATCGAAGGCCGCCAGATGATCATGGTGCTCGCTCCTAAGAAGAAACAGTAGGCTTTCAAGTAACACTAACCGCGCAGCGTTCGCGCTGTGCGGTTAACTGTTCGCCTGTCTGGGTCATGTTATTAACAATGCGAAGTGGATATTTTTAAAATGCCAAAGATTAAAACTGTACGTGGTGCGGCTAAGCGCTTCCGCAAGACCGCTTCTGGCGGCTTCAAGCGTAAACACGCAAACCTGCGTCATATTCTGACCAAAAAATCTACTAAGCGTAAACGTCACCTGCGCCCTAAAGGCATGGTGTCAAAAGGCGATCTGGGTCTGGTAATTGCCTGCCTGCCGTACGCATAAGTAATTTTTTCATTAAATCAGAATATTAAACAGGAGAGCTAAATGGCTCGTGTAAAACGTGGTGTAGTTGCTCGCGCACGTCACAAAAAAATCTTAAAACAAGCTAAAGGCTATTACGGTGCACGTTCACGTGTTTACCGCGTTGCCTTCCAGGCTGTTATCAAAGCTGGTCAGTATGCTTACCGTGACCGTCGTCAACGTAAGCGTCAGTTCCGTCAGCTGTGGATCGCGCGTATCAACGCAGCGGCTCGTCAGAACGGCATGTCTTACAGCCGTTTCATCAATGGTCTGAAAAAAGCAGCCATTGAGATTGACCGTAAGATCCTGGCCGACATCGCGGTATTCGATAAAGTGGCCTTCTCTGCACTGGTCGAAAAAGCGAAATCAGCCCTGGCGTAAGTCAGATTGAAAAGGGAGCTTGCTCCCTTTTTTATTGCCTGTAACTTACGCAAAAGATTGACATTTCCGGCGCTGAGCATTTCAATAGACCCCCTGTATCGCATGACAAGGTAACCGCAAGCATGAACGCTGCTATTTTCCGTTTCTTTTTTTACTTTAGCGCCTGACATCCAGGGGCTTTTGCGCATAAGAAAAGAAACGAAAAATCGCGCTAAAAGCCTCCCTCGTGGAGGCTTTTTTGTTTCTGGCGCTAGCATATTGGACCGGCAGGTCCCAACGAGAACTGACCAGCCTGACTGGAAAAAGAGGAAACTATGTCCCAACTCGCAGAACTGGTGGCCAGCGCCACGGCGGCCATCGACGGGGCGACGGATATCGCCGCCCTTGACGCGGTGCGCGTCGAATACCTGGGTAAGAAAGGACATCTGACACTGCAGATGACTACGTTACGCGAGCTGCCAGCCGAAGAGCGCCCGGCAGCGGGTGCGGTAATCAATGAAGCGAAGCAGCAGGTCACCGAGCGTCTGAATGCGCGCAAAGATGCCCTGGAAGCTGCGGTGCTGAATGCCCGTCTGGCTGAAGAGACTATTGATGTCTCTCTGCCAGGTCGTCGCATTGAGAATGGCGGCCTGCATCCGGTGACCCGCACCATGGATCGCATTGAGACCTTCTTTGGTGAGTTAGGCTTTGGCGTCGTAACCGGGCCAGAAATTGAAGATGATTATCATAACTTCGATGCGCTGAATATTCCTGCCCATCACCCGGCCCGTGCTGATCACGACACCTTCTGGTTTGACGCCACGCGCCTGCTGCGTACCCAGACGTCCGGCGTGCAGATCCGTACCATGAAGGCTCAGCAGCCGCCGATTCGCATTATTGCGCCGGGCCGCGTCTACCGTAACGATTACGATCAGACCCATACCCCGATGTTCCATCAGATGGAAGGGCTGATTGTGGATAAAAATATCAGCTTTACCAACCTGAAAGGCACGCTGCACGATTTCCTGAACAACTTCTTCGAAGAAGATCTGCAGATTCGTTTCCGTCCTTCCTATTTCCCGTTTACTGAGCCATCAGCAGAAGTAGACGTCATGGGTAAAAACGGCAAGTGGCTGGAAGTGCTGGGTTGCGGCATGGTTCACCCTAACGTGCTGCGTAATGTCGGCATCGATCCGGAAGTCTACTCCGGTTTCGCCTTTGGTATGGGCATGGAGCGTCTGACCATGTTGCGCTACGGCGTGACCGATCTGCGTGCCTTCTTTGAAAATGATTTACGTTTCCTCAAACAATTTAAGTAAGGGCAGGATATCCAATGAAATTCAGTGAACTCTGGTTACGCGAATGGGTAAATCCAGCCCTGGACAGCGCTGCGCTGTCTGAACAAATCACTATGGCCGGTCTGGAAGTTGACGGCGTTGATCCGGTTGCCGGTGCGTTCCACGGCGTCGTGGTCGGGGAAGTGGTGGAGTGCGGCCAGCACCCGAATGCAGACAAGCTGCGTGTGACCAAAATCAATGTGGGCGGCGATCGCCTGCTGGATATCGTCTGTGGCGCGCCGAACTGCCGTCAGGGACTGAAAGTCGCGGTCGCCACCGTCGGTGCCGTGCTGCCAGGCGATTTCAAAATCAAAGCGGCTAAACTGCGTGGCGAGCCGTCTGAAGGCATGCTCTGCTCTTTCTCCGAGCTGGGGATTTCCGACGACCACAACGGCATCATCGAACTGCCAGCCGATGCGCCGATTGGCACTGACATCCGCACCTACCTGCAGCTTGATGACAACACCATCGAAATCAGCGTCACGCCTAACCGCGCTGACTGTCTGGGTCTGATCGGTATCGCCCGTGATGTCGCCGTCCTCAACGGTTTGCCACTGAACGTGCCGGAGATGCAGCCGGTCGCTGCGACGCTGAACGACACTTTCCCGATTCAGGTTGACGCGACAGAAGCCTGTCCACGCTATCTGGGCCGTGTAGTAAAAGGGATTAACGTAAAGGCGTCAACGCCATTGTGGATGAAAGAGAAGCTGCGTCGTTGTGGTATTCGTTCTATCGATCCGGTGGTGGATATCACTAACTACGTTCTGCTGGAGCTGGGTCAGCCGATGCACGCCTTCGATCTCGACCGCATCGACGGTGGTATCGTGGTGCGTATGGCGAAAGAGGGCGAAAAGCTGACGCTGCTGGATGGCACTGAAGCCAGCCTGCAGAGTGATACCTTAGTGATCGCCGATCATCAGAAAGCGCTGGCGATGGCTGGTATCTTTGGTGGCGAACATTCGGGCGTGAACGGCGAAACGCAGAATATCCTGTTCGAGTGCGCTTACTTTGATCCGCTCTCTATTACCGGCCGCGCCCGTCGTCATGGTCTGCATACCGACGCGTCACATCGCTACGAGCGTGGTGTTGACCCGGCGCTGCAACACACCGCACTGGAGCGTGCTACCCAGCTGCTGCTGTCAATCTGCGGCGGTGAAGCGGGCCCGATCATCGATCAGACTCATCAGGCAGCCCTGCCTGTGCCAGCGACGATCACGCTGCGTCGTGAAAAGCTGGACCGTCTGATTGGCCACGTGATCGCAGATGTGCAGGTGACTGACATTCTGACGCGCCTCGGCTGTGAAGTGACCGTGGGTGAAGGGCAGTGGCAGGCCGTCGCCCCGAGCTGGCGCTTCGATATGGCGATTGAAGAAGATCTGGTTGAAGAAGTGGCCCGTATTTACGGCTACAACAACATTCCGGATGTGCCGGTACAGGCGGGTCTGGTGATGACTCAGCATCGCGAAGCGAATCTGTCGCTGAAGCGCGCGAAAAACCTGCTGGTGGACAAGGGCTATCAGGAAGCGATTACCTATAGTTTCGTCGATCCGAAAATTCAGCAGCTGCTGCACCCGGGTGAAGAGGCGCTGTTGCTGCCGAGCCCAATCTCCAGCGATATGTCGACCATGCGTCTCTCACTCTGGACCGGCCTGCTCAGCGCGGTAGTCTACAACCAGAACCGTCAGCAGAGCCGCGTGCGCCTGTTTGAGAGCGGCTTACGCTTTGTGCCGGATACCCAGGCAGATTTAGGCATCCGTCAGGATCTTATGCTGGCTGGCGTCATCAGCGGTAACCGCGTTGAAGAGCACTGGGATCTGGCGCGCCAGACAGTTGACTTCTATGATTTGAAAGGCGATTTAGAATCGCTGCTCGATTTAACCGGCAAACTGGATGACATCAGCTTCCGTGCTGAAGCGAATCCGGCGTTGCATCCAGGACAGAGCGCGGCGATTTATTTGCATGATGAACATATCGGATTTATCGGCGTGGTTCATCCTGAGCTGGAACGTAAGCTTGATCTCAATGGCCGCACCTTAGTCTTTGAACTGCTTTGGAATAAGGTCGCAGACCGCGTCCTGCCTGACGCGCGCGAGATTTCTCGCTTCCCGGCGAACCGTCGTGATATTGCCGTTGTGGTGGCTGAAAACGTCCCCGCAGCAGATATCATCGCGGAGTGTAAGAAAGTTGGCGTAAATCAGGTAGTTGGCGTAAACTTGTTTGACGTGTACCGCGGTAAGGGCGTTTCTGAGGGCTACAAGAGCCTCGCAATCAGCCTGATTTTGCAGGATACCAGCCGGACACTCGAAGAAGAGGAGATTGCCGCGACCGTTGGCAAATGCGTTGCGGCATTAAAAGAGCGATTCCAGGCAACCTTGAGGGATTGAACCTATGGCGCTTACAAAAGCTGAGATGTCAGAGTACCTGTTTGAGAAACTCGGGCTGAGCAAACGCGATGCCAAAGAGTTAGTAGAGCTGTTTTTCGAAGAGGTACGTCGCGCTTTGGAGAATGGAGAACAGGTAAAACTGTCTGGGTTTGGTAATTTTGACCTGCGTGACAAAAACCAGCGTCCTGGCAGAAACCCGAAAACGGGTGAAGATATTCCGATTACTGCGCGTCGCGTAGTAACGTTCCGCCCAGGACAGAAGCTGAAAAGCCGCGTAGAGAACGCTACACCCAAAGAGACTGACTGAATTTCAGCGTTTCAAAAAGGCCGCGCAAGCGGCCTTTTTTCATGGTTTCAGTACGCAGAAATCCCGCTTCCCGCGCCCGTTAATCTCCCTGACGGCAAAGAGCAAACCGCCTCATCTGCCTTTCTTTTTTCTGCAATCCCTCTACAATCAAATCTCTGTTTTCTCAGCTAATCCCGCTTATGTCTCTGCTCGACCAGCTCGCGCGCCAGGCCGACCAGCGCGGCCAGAAATGGCTTATTGTGTTAGCACTTATGCTCTCTGCACTGCTCTGTCTCAGCCTGTGTGCCGGTGACAGCTGGATCGCGCCCTCAGACTGGTTCACGGAAAGCGGCAGGCTCTTTGTCTGGCAGTTGCGGCTGCCCCGCAGTCTGGCGGTGGTGCTGGTTGGAGCGTCGCTGGCGGTATGCGGTGTCGTGATGCAGGCGCTGTTTACAAATCCGCTGGCGGAGCCCGGCCTGCTCGGCGTCTCGAACGGTGCCGGTATTGGCCTGGTGCTCGGCGTGCTGCTGGGCAGCGGTTCGCTGTGGAGCCTTGGGCTGGCGGCGATGGCCGGTGCACTGATAATTACGCTCATCCTGCTGCATTTTGCCCATCGTCAGCTCTCGGTCACCCGGCTATTGCTTACCGGCGTAGCGCTGGGGATTATCTGTAGTGCCATCATGACCTGGGCGGTCTACTTCAGTACCAGCCTCGATCTGCGCCAGTTGATGTACTGGATGATGGGGGGATTCAGCGGGATTGACTGGCGCTATGGCTGGATGATGCTGGCGCTGCTGCCGGTGATGCTGGCCCTGGGAGCGACCGGGCAGATTCTTAATCTGCTGGCGCTGGGCGAGACATCCGCCCGCCAGCTCGGACTGTCTCTCTTCTACTGGCGTAACCTGCTGGTGCTGGCCATGGGCTGGCTGGTCGGCATCAGCGTCGCGATGGCCGGTGCTATTGGCTTTATCGGACTGGTGATCCCGCATCTGCTGCGTATGAGCGGCATCAGCGATCACCGTTATCTGCTGCCGGCATCGGCGCTGGCTGGCGCAGGTGTCTTACTGGCAGCCGATATTGTGGCACGTCTGGCGCTGACGTCGGCAGAATTACCAATAGGCGTCGTGACGGCGACACTGGGCGCGCCGCTGTTTATTATTTTACTGGTGAAATCTTCACGCTAGCTTCGGCTGGCGACTCTGCATCCACAACAGCATCCACAACAGGAAACAGCATGAACATTTATCAAACTGAACTGGTTACGCTCGATGGGGAAAAAACCACTCTGTCACAATGGCAGGGCAAGGTACTGCTGGTGGTCAATGTTGCCTCGAAATGTGGTCTGACGCCGCAATATGAAGAGCTGGAGAACCTGCAGAAAGCCTGGCAGGATCAGGGCTTCAGCGTACTCGGTTTTCCCTGCAACCAGTTTCTGGAGCAGGAGCCGGGCAGCAGTGAGGAGATTAAAACCTTCTGCAGCACCACGTATGGCGTTACGTTCCCGATGTTTGCCAAAACCGAGGTGAATGGCGCAGGCCGCCATCCGCTCTATGCCCAGCTGATTGCGGCCCGACCTGACGCGGTGCGCCCGGAAGGCAGCGGCTTTTACGAGCGTATGGAGAGCAAAGGACGCGCGCCGAAAGAGCAGGGCGACATCCTGTGGAACTTCGAAAAATTCCTTATTGGCCGTGACGGCAGCGTGATCCAGCGTTTTGCACCTGACATGACGCCGGAAGATCCGATCATTCTGGAAACCATTAAGCAGGCGCTGGCAAAATAGATGCTGTTGCGCCTGCAACAGGCCGCCGTCCCCGGACGGCTGCTGCCACTGACCGGTGAGCTTGCCGCCGGTCAGCTGCTGCACGTGGCAGGTCCGAACGGTGCAGGCAAAAGCACCTTACTCAGTGTGATTGCGGGACTGCAACCCGCCTCCGGCACGGTGCTGCTGGACGAACAGCCGCTGAGTGACTGGAATGGCGCAGCGATGGCCCGGGTTCGCGGCTGGCTGCCTCAGCAGCAGGCACCGCTGAGTCAGATGCCGGTCTGGCACTATTTGCGTCTGCATCTGAAACAGGCGGGGGGGCAGACAGACGATCGCCTCAGCACGCTGCTGAAACGGCTTCAGCTGCAGGATAAGTTATCGCGTTCACTGACCCGGCTCTCCGGTGGTGAATGGCAGCGCGTCAGGCTGGCGGCGGTCTGTGTGCAGGTTGATCCCAACATCAATCCACACGGGCGGCTGCTGATCCTTGATGAACCCATGACCGCGCTGGATATCGCCCAGCAAAAAGCGGTGGACGATCTGATTGCCGACCTGTGCGCGGCGGGCATCAGCGTTATCGCCAGCAGTCACGACCTCAACCACAGCCTGCAACAGGCGGATCGGGTCTGGCTGATGGATCAGGGAGCGTTGATTGCGCAGGGTGAACCGGCTGAGGTTCTGACGCCGCAGCGCCTGACACCGATCTACCAGATTGCTTTCCGGCAGCTTGAACTTGAAGGACGCACGCTGCTGACCGTATTGCCCTGACACTTGCTACCCGGCGGGCTTTACCGCTACATTAAGCCGGTTGCAACTTCTGATAAGGACATTTGGCGATGCGCCTGGGTTTGCTGATTTTAGTTCTGCTGCTGACGGGATGCAGTCATCACGCTCCGCCGATTAATGGCCGTCTTTCCGATTCGATCACCGTGATTGCGGAACTGAACGATCAGCTCGGTAACTGGCGTGGTACGCCTTATCGCTATGGCGGCATGAGTCGTAACGGGGTTGACTGCTCCGGCTTTGTCTATCTGACTTTCCGCGATAAATTTGCGCTGCAACTGCCGCGCACCACCTCAGCTCAAAGCGATATCGGCACCCGAATCAGCAAAGACGAGCTGCTGCCAGGCGATCTGGTCTTCTTCAAAACCGGTCGCGGGGAGAATGGCCTGCATGTGGGCATTTATGACACCGATAACGCCTTTATTCATGCCTCAACCAGCCAGGGCGTCATCCGCTCCTCGCTCGACAATGTTTACTGGCGAAAAGTGTTCTGGCAGGCGCGTCGTATTTAAACGCAGGTCCGGGGAATCAGACTTAAGTCCAATTTTAAATAGAGTTAAAACAGAGAGTAAAAGGTTTATTTTAAATGACAGTTATTGAGCGTGGGTTTTAATAAACATAATAAACGCTTATTTAATTCCACTAATAACCGCTGTTTCATCGCTACTATTTGGCTTAAGGGTGATCGCCTGCTGCCAAACGGCAATGGAAGAGTAAAGAAGTTCGTCTCTTCAATGATTTGGCACTATTGCCTGCGCCTGACCATTACTATACGATATCCCCATCGCCGCATATTCTGGCATTAAAATGAAAATTCATCTTTCGGCCGACTATCAGTCGGAAATCTGGTTTTATCCTGTCTGTGATGTTAATGGGCGACTGACCGCTGTCGAGCTGGTCACGCAGTTTGTGCATGAAAGTGCCCCCATCACCCTGCCGCAGGATCTGTTGCTGCCGCAGCTCGATGAGTCGCAGCAGCTGCGCCTGCTGCAAAGTCAGATTGGATTGCTGGAGCAGAATCGCGGCTTTTTTGAAGCGCATTCCGTGTCAGCATTTATACGTATTGATGAAGGCATGGCCCGGACGCTGCTGGCCAGCGAATTAGTGATGCGCAAAATAAAGCAGTTGCCATTCATTCTGTTGAATATCACTGAAACGTTTCCGCAACTAAAACTGGGAAAAAATAATCCCCTGCTGGCAAGCCTGCATGCTGAGTTTAATTTAGCGATTTCTCATTTCGGCGCGGGTAAGACCCCCTCTAATGCAGTCTACGATAATTTATTCAGCTGTATCTGCCTGGACAAAGAGTTTATTCATTCGCTGGCAAAGCGCGCTTCATTCGTGCCATTTATTCAGAGCATTATCGATAATTTCCGCGCCCATTGTGACCGGCTCATTATTTGTGGCATTGATGACGACGTGCTGCTGGATAAAGTCAGCCAGCTGAGCGGTGCTGAGTTTCAGGGTGCGCTCTTCCCGGTGGTAAAATCTGACGCGCTGCGTTCGCTGATCTGCGCCGACGATCGTGTGCCATCCGCGCAGCATCCCGGCTGATACTTCCTGTTAATCCCCGCTATCAGCGTTACACTAGAGGACTAACCTTAAGTAACGCTGAGCATCGCATGGGAGAAACAATGTCCTCAGGCAAGGCCTCTTTTGACAACACCTGGTTCCGTGAACTTACCGGGTGTTACACCGCGCTGAACCCCACGCCACTTGCAGGCGGACGCCTGCTGTATCATAACGCACCGCTTGCAGCCTCAATGGGGCTGGATAGCGCGCTCTTTGCCGATAAGGGGCATGCCGTCTGGCACGGTGCCGCACTGCTGCCCGGCATGCAGCCGCTGGCGCAGGTCTACAGCGGCCATCAGTTTGGCGTCTGGGCGGGCCAGCTTGGCGACGGGCGCGGCATTCTGCTGGGTGAGCAGCGTCTGGAGGATGGCAGCAAGCTGGACTGGCATCTCAAGGGCGCAGGCCTGACGCCTTATTCCCGCATGGGCGATGGCCGTGCCGTGATCCGTTCCAGCGTGCGTGAGTTTCTCGCCTCGGAAGCGCTGCATCATCTGGGCATTCCCACCACGCGTGCGCTGACCCTGTCGATAGGTGATGAGCCGGTCTACCGCGAAACAACAGAGCGTGGCGCGATGCTGATGCGCATTTCACCGAGTCATCTGCGTTTCGGTCATTTCGAGCATTTCTTTTACAGCCAGCAGCAGGAGAAAGTGCAGCAACTGGCCGACTACGCCATTCGCCATCACTGGCCGCATCTGGACGCTGAAGCAGACCGCTATCAACAGTGGTTTACCGATATTGTGTTACGCACTGCGCGTCTGATTGCGCTGTGGCAGAGCGTGGGCTTTGCTCATGGAGTGATGAACACGGACAACATGTCGATTCTGGGTCTGACCATCGACTATGGCCCCTTTGGTTTTCTGGATGATTATCAGCCTGACTTCATCTGTAATCACAGCGACTATCAGGGGCGCTACAGCTTTGAAAATCAGCCAATGATCGGCATGTGGAATCTTAACCGGCTGGCACATGCGCTGTCGGGTCTGCTGACCACCGAGCAGTTGCGGACGGCACTGAGCGCCTATGAACCTGAACTGATGCGGGTCTGGGGCGAACGGATGCGGGCGAAACTCGGTCTGCTGACGCAGCAGAGCAGCGATAATGAGATTCTGACCGATCTGCTGGCACTGATGACGCAGGAGCATAGCGATTACACCCTGACGTTCCGCCTGCTTAGTGAGACGCAACAGGCTGACAGCCGTTCACCGCTGCGGGATGAGTTTATTGATCGTGAGGCGTTTGATAGCTGGTATCAGCGCTACCGCAGCCGTCTGATGGATGAGCAGGTCAGCGATGCAGAACGTCAGGCCGTGATGAAGGCGGCCAATCCGGCGGTGATTCTGCGCAACTATCTGGCGCAGCAGGCGATTGAAGAGGCGGAGCGGGGAGAGCAGGGGGCGCTGGCACGTCTGCATCAGGCGTTACAGCAACCCTTTAGCGATCAGACAGCCGCTGAATATCGTCAGCGGCCGCCAGACTGGGGCAAAACCCTGGAAGTGAGCTGCTCCAGCTGACGCAGACTCAGAGGCGGTGAGAAACCGCCTCGGCCAGCAGGGCGAGTACCTTTTCGCTCTCCTGCCAGCCGAGGCAGGGATCGGTAATCGACTTGCCGTAGACCAGCGGTTCGCCGCTGACGACTTTCTGATTGCCCTCTTCCAGGAAGCTTTCAATCATCACACCGGCAACGGCCTGCGATCCCGCTTTAATCTGTTCTGCCACCTCTGCCGCGACATCCATCTGACGACGATGCTGCTTCAGGCAGTTACCGTGACTGAAGTCGATCACCAGCTGCTGTGGCAGATTAAACGCCGACAGACTTTCGGCTGCGGCGGCGACATCACTGGCATGATAGTTAGGCTGTTTGCCGCCACGCAGGATCACATGACCATGCGGGTTGCCGCTGGTCTGATAGATAGTCATCTGGCCCAGCTTATCGGGCGAAAGGAACATGTGGCTGGCGCGCGCGGCGCGAATCGCATCCACGGCAATCTGTACGTTACCATCGGTGCCGTTTTTAAAGCCGACCGGGCAGGAGAGGGCCGATGCCATTTCGCGGTGGATCTGGCTTTCGGTGGTGCGTGCGCCAATCGCGCCCCAGCTAATCAGATCGGCAATAAACTGGCCGATCACCATATCCAGGAATTCCGTGGCGGTAGGCAGGCCCAGCGCGTTGATATCAATCAGCAGCTGGCGGGCGATGCCTATGCCGCGGTTCACATCGTAGCTCCCATCCAGATCCGGATCGGAGATTAAGCCTTTCCAGCCCACTACGGTGCGCGGCTTTTCAAAGTAGGCGCGCATCACAATCTCCAGCCGATCTTCATAGCGGCGGCGTAACGCGTTCAGACGCTCAGCATATTCCAGTGCCGCTTTCGGGTCGTGCAGCGAGCAGGGGCCAATCACCACCAGCAGGCGGGGATCTTCACCAGTCAGAATACGGGCAATACGTTTACGGGCAGCGGTGACATTGTCGGCAATTGCCGGAGAGACAGGATGCTCAGCCGCCAGGCTGGCGGGGGTAATCAGACTACCAATGCGTGCGGTACGCAGTTCGTCGGTTTTGTTCATGGGTTTCTCGAAAACGGTTCTTCGCAGCGGTGAAATACCGGGAAGTGATGGTGGTCACAATAAACCATTAGTCTGCGAATTCAACCCGGAATTTAATAATGAAATCAAAAGCGACGGCAGCGCCGCTTTACAGTTCAGCGCCGGTTACCCATCAGTACATGCGGCGAGTCAGGCCCATAATGTCGAGAATTTTGGTCGCAATCTCCTCCACGGAGTAGTTGGTGCTGTTGAGATAGCGGATCTGATGAGTGCGAAACAGCGCTTCCACTTCGCCCACCTCCAGCCGGCACTGACGCATCGAGGCGTAACGGGTATTTTCCGCTCGCTCCTGACGTATCGCAGCCAGCCGTTCCGGATCGATGGTCAGCCCGAACAGTTTATTCTGATGCGCGCGCAGCGCGGGCGGGAGTTTAAGGTTATCCATATCGTCGGCAATGAATGGATAGTTGGCGGCGCGAATACCAAACTGCATTGCCAGATAGAGGCTGGTGGGGGTTTTGCCACAGCGCGAGACGCCTAACAGAATCACCTGCGCATCTTCCAGCCCGCGCAGCGAGATGCCGTCATCATGCGCCAGGGTGTAATCGATGGCCGCGATACGTGCGTCATATTTACCCAGGTTACTGGCATCCAGTCCATGGGTACGGTGTGCCACCGGCGCGGGCGATAAACCCAGCTCCTGCTGAAGCGGGGCGACCAGCGCCTGGACGATATCCTGACAAAAGCCGTCACTCTGTACGATGATGTCGCGCACTTCCGGCGTCACGATGGAGAAAAAGACCAGCGGCCGGACACCGCTCTGCTGATAGAGCGCGTTAATCTGGGCTTTTACCGCCAGCGCCCGCTGAACATTTTCCACAAACGGCAGCGTCAGGCTGGTGATATTGACCGGAAACTGCGACAGCACCGCATGACCCAGCACCTCAGCCGTAATGGCCGTACCATCGGAGATATAAAAAACGCTTCTGTCAGTTGTCATAACGAAATCAGCCTCAGACAAGAGTGAGCATTCAGCATGGGCCATGCGATTAAATAAATCATCTCTGATTTTAATTTCTGGAATGTCTGTCCGGATTATTTGTCTGTCGTTTCATCACGATACTAAAAATGAAAGGGTGGCTCGTTGAGCCAGCATTCTTTTTAATCCGTCGTTAAGCCGCAAATAGCCACGCAGTTGTTGCGCAACAAAACTGAATGCTTAAGTGGCTGAAAATCTGCCATTTCCTGTGGCATCAATCATTTAGAGAAAAAAGGCGACTTTGCGCAACAGCAAAATAATGCGCTCACAATTCCGAAACTGTGGCTGAAATTCTGCTTTAACGATTCAACAGATCGTTATTGAGAGGGTGATATGCCAGGCTGAAGACAGATTACTCCCTGTGTCCATTCATTGATAATTGATAAAGGATAAGCTCAATGTCCAGTAAAGGCGAACAGCCACTCGTGCTCTGGTATAACCAGCTTGGCATGCATGATGTTGACCGGGTGGGGGGCAAAAATGCCTCTCTGGGTGAAATGATTACTAATCTGTCGTCGCTGGGCGTTTCCGTGCCCAACGGTTTCGCGACCACATCCTACGCCTTTAACCTGTTCCTCGATCAAAGCGGGCTGAATCAGCGTATTTATGCGCTGCTGGATGAGACCGATATTGATGACGTTGATGCACTGGCAAAAGCGGGTAAGCAGATTCGTCAGTGGGTCGTGGAGACACCGTTCCTGCCCGAGCTGGAGGCCGCCATTCTGGACGCCTATAAGCAGCTTTCTGCTGATGATGATGCCGCGTCGTTTGCCGTGCGCTCCTCTGCAACCGCAGAAGATATGCCTGATGCCTCTTTTGCCGGCCAGCAGGAAACCTTCCTGAATGTACAGGGCATCGACGCCGTCATGGTGGCGGTAAAGCATGTCTTCGCCTCGCTGTTTAATGACCGCGCTATCTCCTACCGTGTGCATCAGGGCTATGACCATCGTGGTGTTGCGCTCTCAGCGGGAATACAGCGCATGGTGCGTTCAGACCTGGCCGCCTCGGGTGTGATGTTCACCATTGATACCGAGTCCGGCTTTGATCAGGTGGTCTTTATCACCGCCGCACTGGGGCTGGGGGAAATGGTGGTGCAGGGTGCCGTTAACCCGGATGAGTTCTATGTGCACAAGCCAACCCTGGCAGCCGATCGTCCGTCGATTGTGCGCCGCAATATGGGCTCGAAAAAGGTTCGCATGGTCTATGCCGGTTCCCAGGCGCATGGCGAGCAGGTGCGGATCGAAGATGTGCCTGAGGCCGAACGCGACCGTTTCTGCCTGAGCGATGAGGAAGTGCAGGCGCTGGCGAAGCAGGCGGTGCTGATTGAACAGCACTATCAGCGCCCGATGGATATTGAGTGGGCCAAAGATGGGCACACCGGCAAACTGTTTATTGTTCAGGCGCGCCCTGAAACCGTACGCTCAAATGGTCAGGTAATGGAGCGTTACACGCTGCAGGGGCAGGGCAGCGTCGTCGTGGAAGGTCGTGCTATCGGTCATCGTATTGGCGCAGGCGTGGTGAAGGTCATCCACGATATCAGCGAAATGAATCGCATTGAAAAAGGCGATGTGCTGGTGACCGACATGACCGACCCGGACTGGGAACCGATCATGAAAAAGGCGTCAGCGATTGTGACTAACCGTGGCGGACGGACCTGTCATGCGGCGATCATCGCGCGTGAGCTGGGCATTCCGGCAGTGGTGGGCTGTGGTGACGCCACCGACCGGCTGAAAGAGGGGCATAACGTCACTGTCTCATGTGCCGAAGGTGATACCGGCTACGTCTACGATCAACTGCTCGACTTCGACGTCACCAGTTCGCAGGTCGATTCACTGCCTGAACTGCCGCTGAAGATCATGATGAACGTGGGCAACCCCGATCGCGCCTTTGATTTCGCCTGTCTGCCTAACGAAGGCGTGGGCCTGGCGCGGCTGGAATTTATCATTAACCGCATGATCGGCGTCCACCCTAAAGCGCTGCTGGAGTTTGACCAACAGACGCCGGAGCTGCAGCAGCAGATCCGTAAAATGATGAAAGGATTTGATGATCCGGTGGAGTTTTACATCGCTCGCCTGACTGAAGGAATTGCCACGCTTGGCGCCGCTTTTGCGCCGAAACGCGTAATTGTCCGACTTTCTGACTTTAAAACCAATGAATATGCCAACCTGGTGGGTGGAGAACGCTACGAGCCGGAAGAGGAAAACCCGATGCTGGGATTCCGGGGTGCGGGTCGCTATGTCGCTGACAGCTTCCGGGACTGCTTTGCACTGGAGTGCGAAGCGGTGAAACGTGTTCGCAACGAGATGGGCCTGACAAACGTCGAGATTATGGTTCCGTTTGTGCGCACCGTTGAGCAGGCGAAGGCTGTGGTGGAAGAGCTGGGGCGTCAGGGACTGAAGCGCGGCGAGAACGGGCTGAAGATCATTATGATGTGCGAGATCCCGTCAAATGCCCTGCTGGCGGATCAGTTCCTGGAGCACTTCGATGGCTTCTCTATTGGCTCAAACGACATGACTCAGCTGACGCTGGGGCTGGACCGCGACTCTGGCGTCGTCTCCGCGCTGTTTGACGAGCGTAACGAGGCCGTGAAGATGCTGCTTTCAATGGCCATAAGGGCCGCGAAGCAGAAGGGGAAATATGTCGGAATCTGCGGGCAGGGACCGTCAGACCATCAGGATTTCGCCGCATGGCTGATGGAAGAGGGCATCGACAGTCTGTCACTGAACCCGGACACGGTGGTGGAGACCTGGGTGAGTCTGGCGCAGTTAAATAAAACAGCCTGATACGGGTTGTTAGCACTCTTCAGGGCCCGCTATGCGGGCCTTTTCTGTTTATATCTGGTCAGATTCAGGCAAAAAAAAAGCCCATCACAGGGGATGGGCAAAGACTACACACAGCAATTCTTTACTCTACTCAGGGGAATGAGATTGTCTGAAAATCATCAGGTTGATTTCGAACATAGGAAACATGTTATTCATACGGCTGGCTGTCGTCTTTAAGAATCCTCTTATTAGTTTAAAGCCAATAATCTTTTGTGACCTTTACTTCGCCATTTGGCTTAAGAAACAGTGCAGAAAGTAATCTTTTTTGGCCCGAAAAGGTCACTTTCAGGCCAAAGGTGGCTTTTTTCTTAAAAATCGCTAATGGAAAACAGAATTTATCTGATCTGAGAGAAGGGGTGCGGTTAATCATCATTAACCGCACTAATCAATGCTTATGGGGGCTAGCGGCGCAGCGGGTTATTGCATCTCATCATACAGCAGGCGGGGTATCATCGTGATCCGCCAGGGCATCAGCCACGGCCAGTTGGTCACTATCCGGGGCAGGCGCTTCATGAACCCAGACGGAAACCAGACGGTAGGAGACCGCCAGAACCACCGGCCCGATAAACAGACCAATCATCCCGAACGCAAACAGTCCACCAATAACACCAGAAAGAATCAGGATCATCGGCAGATCGGCACCCATACGGATCAGCATCGGGCGCAGCACGTTATCCATCGTGCCGACCACACAGCTCCAGACCAGCAGCACCGTTCCCCATGTCGTATCTCCGCTCCAGTAGAGGTAGATAATGGCGGGAACCAGCACCAGTAGCGGGCCGAGCTGTACCAGACAGCAGAGGATCATCAGTACCGTCAACAGCGTGGCGTAAGGAATGCCGGAGATCGCCAGACCGATACCGCCCAGCACGCCCTGCACCAGCGCCGTCACTACTACGCCAAGCGCCACGGCACGAATGGACTGCGCCGCCAGCAGTACGGCGGCATCACCGCGCCGTCCCGCCATGCGGAAAGCAAAGTGACGAATGCCCTGGGCAGCCTGTTCGCCACGCCAGTAAAGCAGCACGCTGAACAGTAACATCACGCCCAGATGGATCATAAAGCGTCCGAAATGACCGGCCTGCGCGACAAAAAAGCCGGTGGTACGGCCGATATAGGGCTGTATTTTCGCCATGACGCCGGCACCGCCGCTCGCCACCAGCGTGTCATAACTGACATAAAGCTTCTTGCCGACCATAGGTACATCGTTGAGCCATAACAGTCGCGGCATCATATGCCCCTGGGTAACCCAGGCAATCACCGGCGCGCTGTTATCAATCAGGCTGCTGACCAGCAGGGCGATAGGGATAATAAACAGCAGCAGCAGCAGCAGTGTCATCACGATCACCGCCAGGGAACGGCGTCCCCATAACAGTCGCTGGAATTTCAGCATCAATGGCCAGGTGGCAATCACCACCATGCTGGCCCAGGCAAAGCCCAGAATAAACGGCTGCACGACCCATAAACAGGCGACAATCAGCAGCAGAATGAACATCAGGGTGAAGAGTATTTGCGGTAAATCCATATCCCGGTACTGGCTTTTCATCATTGACTCATAACCTCGTCTTAATCCTTCATTTTCAGGCATTCGGATGCCGGTTTTTATCATGATCTATTTGCTGAGGTTTAAACAGAGTTGCGGAGAAAGGTTTTTGCCTTTTCTGAAAAAAGGGCAGGCGCAGGAAAAATATGATAAAACGAGAAATCGCTAATCTATAAACGCAAACGTTTACAACACCTTCGGTCAGACAATCATGATCCCACAGATTTCGCAGGCACCGGGCCTCGTTCAACTGGTGCTGACGTTCCTTGAGTCGTTGAAAGAGCAGGGTTTTACCGGTGACATGGCAACCAGCTATGCCGACCGTCTCTCACTCTCCACCGATAACAGCATCTATCAATTGCTGCCCGACGCGGCGCTCTTTCCGCGCTCGACTGCGGATGTTGCGCTGCTCGCCCGCGTGGCCGGAGAAGCGCGCTTTGCCAGTCTGGTATTTACCCCGCGCGGCGGCGGTACCGGCACCAACGGTCAGTCGCTGAATCAGGGGATTGTGGTGGATATGTCGCGCTACATGAACCGCATCCTCGAGATCAATACCGATGAGGGCTGGGTGCGGGTTGAAGCGGGGGTGATCAAAGATCAGCTTAACGCCTGGCTGAAGCCATTCGGCTTTTTCTTCTCGCCGGAGTTATCCACCAGTAACCGTGCCACGCTGGGCGGCATGATTAATACCGATGCGTCCGGCCAGGGCTCTCTGGTCTATGGCAAAACCTCGGACCATGTGCTGGGCCTGCGCGCCGTGCTGCTGGGCGGCGATATCCTTGATACGCGTCCAATGGCCACCGCGCTGGCTGAAACCCTGGCGCAGACGGCGACGCCCGAAGGCCGGCTCTATCAGCAGGTGCTGACGCGCTGCCGCGAGCATCGTGCGCTGATTCTGGAAAAGTTTCCAAAGCTGAATCGGTTCCTGACCGGATATGACCTGCGCCATGTCTTCAGCGACGATATGCAAACCTTTGACCTGACGCGCCTGCTGTGCGGCGCAGAGGGCACGCTGGCCTTTGTCACGGAAGCGCGGCTTGATATCACGCCGCTGCCTAAAGTGCGCCGACTGGTGAATATCAAATATGACTCCTTTGACTCCGCCCTGCGCAATGCGCCTTTTATGGTGGAAGCGCAGGCGCTCTCGGTAGAGACCGTTGACTCTAAGGTGCTGAACCTGGCGCGCGAAGACATTGTCTGGCACTCAGTGCGCGAATTGATCGCCGATGTACCCGACAAAGAGATGCTGGGCCTGAATATTGTTGAGTTTGCCGGCGACAACGCCGCACTGATCGATCAGCAGATTGAACAGCTTTGTGGCCGCCTTGACGCACTGATGGCGCAGCAGCAGGGCGGCGTGATTGGCTATCAGTTCTGTAACGACCTGGATGGCATTGAACGCATCTATAACATGCGTAAAAAAGCGGTGGGTCTGTTGGGAAATGCCAAAGGCCGGGCTAAACCGATTCCCTTTGTGGAAGATACCGCGGTTCCACCGGAAAAACTGGCGGACTACATTGTCGAGTTTCGCGCGCTGCTCGACAGCCACGGGCTGAGCTACGGCATGTTTGGCCATGTCGATGCAGGTGTACTGCATGTGCGTCCGGCGCTGGATATGTGCGATCCGCAGCAGGAGATGATGATGAAGCAGATCTCCGACGAAGTCGTAGCGCTGACAGCGCGCTACGGCGGCCTGCTGTGGGGTGAACATGGCAAAGGATTTCGAGCCCAGTACAGTCCGGCATTCTTCGGTGAGACGCTGTTTAACGAATTGCGCCGCATTAAAGCGGCCTTTGATCCGCTCAATCGCCTGAATCCGGGCAAGATCTGTACGCCATTCAACAGTAATGATGAAATGATGCAGGTCGATGCGGTGAAGCGCGGAACCTATGATCGTCAGATCCCGTTAACGGTTCGGGATGAATGGCGAGGCGCGATGGAGTGTAACGGCAACGGGTTATGTTTTAACTTTGATGCCCGCAGTCCGATGTGTCCCTCCATGAAGATCACCCGCAACCGCATTCACTCGCCCAAAGGGCGGGCAACACTGACGCGGGAGTGGCTGCGGCTGCTGGCCGGGCAGGGCGTCGATCCGCTCACCCTGGAAAAGCAGCTGCCTGAAAATCGGCTGTCGCTTCGCACCCTGATTGCCCGTACCCGCAATAGCTGGCACGCCAGCAAAGGGGAGTATGATTTCTCGCACGAGGTGAAAGAGGCGATGTCGGGCTGTCTGGCCTGCAAAGCCTGCTCCACCCAGTGTCCGATTAAAATTGACGTGCCCGCTTTCCGCTCGCGCTTCTTACAGCTCTACCACACCCGGTATCTGCGTCCGGTCAGCGATCACCTGGTGGCAGCAGTAGAGGGCTATGCGCCGCTGATGGCGAAAGCACCGAAAGTATTTAACTTCTTCCTGCGCCAGCCGTGGCTGAAAGAGATAAGTAAAACCCATATTGGTATGGTCGATCTGCCGCTGCTTTCGGCCCCTAATCTGAAACAGCAACTCAGTGGTCATCCCGCCATGAACATGACGCTGGAGCAGCTGGAAGGGCTGTCAGCCGCTGAACGCGCAAACTGTGTGCTGGTGGTGCAGGATCCCTTTACCAGCTTCTATGAGGCGCAGCTGGTTAACGATTTTGTCAGGCTTATTGAGAAACTGGGCTACCGGCCCGTGCTCCTGCCATTCTCACCAAATGGCAAAGCGCAACATGTGAAAGGCTTCCTGCAACGTTTCGCCCGCACGGCGTCCCGCACCGCCGATTTCCTGAATCGGGTGGCAAAACTGGGGTTGCCCATGGTCGGTGTCGATCCGGCTACGGTGCTCTGCTATCGCGATGAGTATCGTCAGACGCTGGGCGAATCACGCGGCGACTTTAACGTCTTGCTGGTGCATGAGTGGTTAGAGCGTGCACTGGCCGGGCGTGACGTGCAGGTCACGGGCGGAGAATCCTGGTATCTGTTTGCACACTGCACCGAGGTGACCGCGCTGCCCTCCACCCCGAATCAGTGGCAGGCGATCTTCTCCCGTTTTGGCGCGAAGCTGGAGAACATCAATGTTGGCTGCTGCGGTATGGCTGGCACCTACGGTCACGAAAGTAAGAACCTTGAAAACTCGCTGGGGATCTACGCGCTCTCCTGGCATCCCCAGCTTCAGCGCCTGCCACGCCAGCGCTGCCTGGCCACCGGCTATTCGTGCCGCAGTCAGGTCAAGCGTGTAGAGGGCAACGGAATGCGTCATCCACTTCAGGCATTGTTAGAGCTAATGTAAAAAAATTGTGCGCGACGTCACGCCCTGGCTGGATTAGAATATCCAGCCTGCGTGACGCATGAAGTCACTTTGCAGCGCAGTGGCCTGGTTCCACTCCCCGACCATTGCCAGTTGATGGCAGAGGCGGGTCAGGGACAATCGCGCCAGTTGATAAGCCTGAAGGCGAAACAGGCGATCGCGATCGCTGTTTCCCATCTCCTGCACCAGTCGGTGATGCAGTTTACCCATGGCATGCAGGTAACTCTGGTCGTCACCGTTCAACTGGCAGATTTCTGCCATATCCTGACAGGCATCGTTAAACTGACGTAGCTGATGAATCGTGCAGTCGGCCCGGTCGAGCTTTGCCTGCGCCATATAAAAGTCGACGGTGATATCACGCACCGCAAACTGATATTCGTCGATTTTGTGCTGCAGCCAGGCTGAGACAGAAAGCGTCATAACGCCACCCTGAATGTGAATGATAATAATTATCATATTCAATTGGGCTGTGATTGCAATTGGCGGGCAGAAAAATTTATCGATTTATCCTGCCTGTCGGTATAATCGGAAATAACAATCTGTTTACATCGCAGAAAGGCGTAACCTATCAATAAGCATTTTTATCAAAAATGGTTATTTAAAAAAGAGTGATTTATTAATAGGTTAACACTGGCTTATTTATGCTGACGGGCTCACCACAAGGTGAGCTGAAGAGGCTATGCTTAATAATTAAGCAAATAAAACCGCACAAGATGATTATCCCTGCAAAACAAGAGGTTGAAGTGATTGGTCAGATCACTACCATAGGGGGATAGCCTGAAAAGGTCCGGACTCAAGAGGTATCAACATGGCATCCGTTAATACAGACTCTTTCTCACCCGACGATTTTGTCTGGAAAGGGCTGACGCTGACTGAAACCGCAGCGCAACAAATTCTCAATCTGGCGGCTCAGGACCCCGATGTCAAGGGTCTACGGCTCGGCGTAAAACAATCCGGCTGCGCCGGGTTTGGTTACGTCATGGATCTGGTGAAAGAGCCAGTTGAGGATGATTTGCAGTTCTCATTCCATGGCGCAACGCTGTTTGTGCCGCTACAGGCGATGCCATTCGTTGATGGCACCGAACTGGACTACGTTCGTGAAGGCCTGAATCAGATTTTTAAATTCAATAACCCTAAAGCTCAGCACGCCTGCGGGTGCGGTGAGAGCTTTGGCGTCGAGTAAGTGAAATATGTCACGACACAGCGAAACATCTGACGATGTACAAATCTGGGAAGGCAAGCTCAACTACAAAGAGGGCTTCTTTACCCAACTGCAAACCGAAGAATTTGCCAACGGCATCAATGAAGATGTGGTGCGGGCGATCTCGGCCAAGCGTAACGAGCCAGAGTGGATGCTGGAGTTTCGTCTTAAAGCGTTTCGTGCCTGGCTTGAAATGGAAGAGCCACACTGGCTGAAAGCGCACTACGAAAAACTCGACTACCAGGATTACAGCTACTACTCCGCGCCTTCCTGCGGCAACTGTGATGACAGTTGTGCGTCAGAACCCGGTGCACTGCAGGCTTCAGGCAGCGCGCCAGCCAGCGATTATCTGACGCAGGAAGTGGAAAACGCCTTTAATCAGCTGGGTGTCCCGGTGCGTGAAGGCCGTGAAGTGGCGGTTGATGCCATTTTTGACTCCGTTTCGGTGGCGACCACCTACCGCGGCAAGCTGGCGGAGCAGGGGATTATCTTCTGTTCCTTTGGCGAAGCGATTCAGGAGCATCCGGAGCTGGTGAAGCAGTATCTCGGCACGGTTGTTCCGGCGAACGATAACTTCTTTGCGGCGCTGAACTCGGCGGTCGCCTCTGACGGCACCTTCGTTTATATCCCGAAAGGGGTGCGTTGCCCGATGGAGTTGTCGACCTATTTCCGCATCAACGCAGCGAAAACCGGTCAGTTCGAACGCACCATCCTGATAGCCGATGAAGACAGCTACGTCAGCTACATCGAAGGCTGTTCAGCGCCAGTGCGTGACACCTATCAGCTGCACGCGGCCGTGGTGGAAGTCATCATCCACAAAAATGCCGAAGTGAAATATTCGACGGTTCAGAACTGGTTCCCGGGCGGCGAAGGTGAGGGGGGTATCCTGAACTTCGTGACCAAGCGCGCGCTGTGTGAAGGCGACCACAGCAAGATGTCCTGGACACAGTCTGAAACCGGCTCTGCTATCACCTGGAAATACCCAAGCTGCATTCTGCGCGGGGACTATTCGGTGGGTGAATTCTACTCAGTGGCACTGACCAGTGGTCGTCAGCAGGCCGATACCGGCACCAAGATGATCCACATTGGTAAAAACACCAAATCGACCATCATCTCCAAAGGGATTTCGGCCGGTAAAAGTCAGAACACCTATCGCGGACTGGTGAAAATCATGCCAACCGCGACCAATGCCCGTAACTTTACGCAGTGTGACTCGATGCTGATCGGTCCTGATTGCGGCGCACATACTTTCCCGTATGTGGAGACCCGCAACAATACCGCTCAGCTTGAGCATGAAGCCACGACATCACGTATCGGCGAAGATCAGATGTTCTACTGTCTGCAACGCGGTATCAGTGAAGAAGACGCCATCTCGATGATCGTGAACGGCTTCTGTAAAGACGTATTCTCGGAGTTGCCACTGGAATTTGCTGTGGAAGCCCAGAAATTGTTAGCCATCAGCCTTGAGCACAGTGTGGGCTGATGCCGTCACACGCGTTGCCGGAAGCAATGTGAAGGAATAAGTATGTTAAGCATTAAAGATTTGCAGGTCAGTGTTGAAGATAAAGCCATTCTGCGTGGCCTGAATCTCGAAATTAAACCCGGCGAAGTGCATGCCATCATGGGCCCGAACGGTTCAGGTAAAAGTACCCTGTCAGCGACGCTGGCAGGCCGTGAAGATTATGAAGTAACCGGCGGTTCGGTCAGCTTCAAAGGTAAAGATCTGCTGGAACTGGCCCCTGAAGAGCGCGCCGGTGAAGGCATCTTTATGGCATTCCAGTATCCGGTAGAAATTCCGGGCGTCAGCAACCAGTTCTTTTTACAGACCTCGGTCAATGCGGTACGCAAATATCGTCAGCAGGAAGAGCTGGATCGCTTCGATTTCCAGGACTTCATTGAAGAGAAAATTGAGCTGCTGAAGATGCCGGCAGATCTGCTGACCCGCTCAGTCAACGTCGGCTTCTCCGGCGGTGAGAAAAAGCGTAACGACATTCTGCAGATGGCGGCGCTGGAGCCAGAGCTCTGTATCCTGGATGAGACCGACTCAGGCCTGGATATCGATGCGCTGAAAATTGTTGCGAATGGCGTAAACAGCCTGCGCGACGAGAAGCGTGCCTTTATCATCGTGACCCACTACCAGCGTATTCTGGATTACATCAAGCCAGACTTCGTTCATGTTCTGTATCAGGGCAAAATCGTGAAATCTGGCGACTTCTCGCTGGTGAAACAGCTGGAGGAGCAAGGTTATGGCTGGCTTACCGACGAAGAGTGATTCTGCGCTGCAACAGTGGCATCACCTGTTTGAGTCGCGTGGCGACGTGCGTTCTCTGCAGGCACAGCAGCACTGGCAGCAACTGATGCGCGTTGGCCTGCCAACCCGCAAGCACGAAAACTGGAAGTACACGCCGCTGGACACCTTACTGTCACAGCAGTTTGTACTGCCTGACGCGCCGCAGACCCTGAGCGCTGAACAGGTTGATGCACTGGCGCTGCCGCTGGATGCGATCCGTCTGGTCTATGTTGACGGTCAGTTCCAGCCAGCCTTCAGCAGTCGCGACTGCGAACTGTTTGAGGTTCAGCACAGCGTGGCCGCCGAGCGCCGTCCGCTGCCTGCTGCGGTTCAGCCTGAAGTCTTCCTGCATCTGACAGAAAGTCTGGCAGAAGAGGTGACGACCCTGCGTCTGGCACGCGGTAAATCCGCTGCGCGTCCGGTCTATCTGCTGCATATCACCAGCGGTCAGCAGACGGGTATGAACACGGTTCACTATCGTCATCACCTGCAGCTGGAAGAGAGTGCCGAAGCGGAAGTGATTGAGCACTACGTTTCACTGGATGAGCGCGCCCATTTCACCGGCACGCGCTTTACCTTTGCGGTAGGCGACAATGCAAAACTGACGCACACGAAGCTGGCCTTTGAAAGCAGCGCCAGCTATCACTTTGCGCATAACGATCTGGTCATTGGCAATGATGGCCAGGTCAGCAGCACCAGCTTCCTGCTGGGTGCCGGGCTGTCGCGTCACAACACCAGTACCCAGCTGAACGGCGAAAACACCACGCTGGCGATCAACAGCCTGGTGCTGCCGGTGAAACAGGAAGTGGCGGATACCCGTACTTACCTGGAGCACAACAAGGGCCACTGCGTCAGCCGCCAGATGCATAAAACCATCGTGCGTGACAAAGGCCGTGCGGTGTTTAACGGCCACATTAAAGTGGCACAGCATGCGCTGAAGACAGACGGGCAGATGACCAACAACAACCTGTTGCTGGGCAAGCTCTCAGAAGTCGATACCAAACCGCAGCTGGAAATTTATGCGGATGACGTCAAGTGCAGCCACGGTGCCACCATCGGTCGTATTGATGATGAGCAGATGTTCTACCTGCGTTCGCGCGGTATTGAGCAGGATGCTGCACAGACCATGATTATTCATGCGTTTGCCGCAGAACTGACCGAAACACTGGAAAATGAGGTGATGCGTCAGGCCGTGCTGCAGCGTATCGCGCAACGTTTTCCCGGAGGCGACATATGATGAACTTCGATCTCGAACGCGTCAGGGCTGATTTTCCTATCCTGAAGCGTGAGGTCAACGGTCATCCGCTGGCCTATCTTGACAGTGCGGCCAGCGCACAGCGTCCACTCTCGGTGATTAACGCCGAGAGTCATTTCTATCAGCACGGCTATGCGGCCGTGCATCGTGGTATCCATACGCTGAGCCAGCAGGCGACCAGCGACATGGAGAACGTGCGCGATCAGGCTGCCCGTTTTATCAATGCGCAGTCACAGGAAGAGATTGTCTTCGTCAAAGGCACCACCGAAGGCATCAATCTGGTGGCGAACACCTGGGGCAGCAGTAACCTCCAGGCTGGCGATAACCTGATCATCACTGAGATGGAGCATCACGCCAATATCGTTCCATGGCAGATGCTGGCCCAGCGCACCGGCGCAGAAGTGCGCGTCCTGCCATTAAATGACAACGGTGAGCTGGCGCTGGAGCAACTGGCGGGGCTGATCGACAGCCGTACGCGGTTGCTGGCGGTGACGCATGTTTCAAACGTGCTCGGCACGGTTAATCCGGTTAAGACGATCGTTGCTCAGGCAAAAGCCGCTGGCGTGGTAACGCTGGTGGATGGTGCCCAGGCGGTGATGCATGACAAGGTTGATGTGCAGGATATCGGCTGCGACTTCTACGCCTTCTCCAGCCATAAACTCTATGGACCGAACGGCGTGGGTATTCTCTACGGCCGCAAAGCGCTGCTGGATGAGATGCCACCATGGGAAGGGGGCGGTTCAATGATTGAGCGCGTCATGCTGCCTACCGGCACCACCTGGAACAGTGCGCCGTGGCGCTTTGAAGCGGGTACGCCGAATACCGGCGGTATTATCGGCTTTGGTGCGGCGATGGCCTATGTGCAGGCGCTGGGACTGGATACGATTCATCAGCGCGAGACGGCACTGATGAACTATGCGCTCGATAAGCTGGGTACCGTTCCGGATATCCAGATCTACGGGCCGCAGTCACGAGCTGGCGTTATCGCCTTCAATCTCGGTAAACACCACGCCTACGATGTCGGCAGCTTCCTGGATCAATATGGCATTGCCATCCGCACCGGACATCACTGCGCGATGCCGCTGATGCAGCATTACAATGTACCGGCGATGTGCCGTGCCTCCTTCACGTTCTATAACAGTGAAGAGGAAGTGGATCGTCTGGCTGCCGGTTTGACGCGCATTCATCGTCTGCTGGGCGGCTGAACAGTTTTAACGGAGTCCCTGATGGCGAATTTGCCTGAAAAAGAGAAACTGGTTCGCAACTTCAACCGTTGCGCTAACTGGGAAGAGAAGTACCTCTACATTATTGAGCTGGGTTCAAAGCTTCCGGAATCTTCTGAAACCTTGCACCAGCCGGAGAACGTGATTTCGGGTTGTCAGAGTCAGGTGTGGATCAGAATGACCCCGCAGGCGGATGGTTCCATTGCGTTTGAAGGCGACAGCGATGCCGCTATCGTTAAAGGTTTGATTGCTATCGTATTTAGCCTCTATCAGAACCTGCCGCCCGCCGATATCCTGGCGCTGGATGTGCGCCACTGGTTTGGCGAACTGGCACTGATGCAGCACCTGACGCCCACCCGGTCGCAGGGGCTGGAGGCGATGATTCGGTCTATTCGCCATACCGCTCAGAACCTCAGCTAAGTTACACTCCACAGACGCCATCCGGCGTCTGTTTTTTTATCTGACGAGAAAATTGCATGAAACCTGCTTTACGTTTAGCCGGTGCATTGCTGCTGACCTGCTTTGGGCTCTCTGCACCCGCGTTCGCCACCGAATATCCGCTGCCACCACCTGACAGTCGCCTGATTGGCGAAAACGTCGTGACTCAGGTTCCTGACAATAAGCAACCTCTGGAAGCGATTGCGGCGCGCTACCAGGTCGGCCTGCTGGGCATGCTGGAGGCAAATCCCGGTACCGATCCCTGGCTGCCCAAAGCGGGCACCCAGCTGACGGTGCCGCTACAGATGATCCTGCCCGATACGCCGCGCGAAGGGATTGTGGTGAATCTGGCCGAGCTGCGTCTCTACTACTATCCCAAAGGGGAGGATAAGGTCATTGTCTATCCCATCGGCATTGGCCAGCTGGGTGCGGCCACGCCAGTGATGGTGACGCAGATCAGCCAGAAGATCCCTAATCCCACCTGGACGCCCACGGCGAACATCCGCAAACGCTACGCCAAAGAGGGCATTACGCTGCCTGGCGTGGTCCCCGCCGGACCGGATAACCCGATGGGGCAGTTTGCCATGCGTCTGGCGCGCGGCACCGGCCAGTATCTGATCCATGGCACTAATGCGAAATTCGGCATCGGCATGCGCGTCAGTTCAGGCTGCATCCGTCTGCGTTCAGAAGATATCGAAGCGCTGTTTAACTCAGCCCCGAAAGGGACGCGGGTACAGATCATCAATCAGCCGGTGAAATACGCTGTAGAGCCGGATGGGAAACGCTACGTGGAAGTGCATCAGCCGCTGTCACGCAACGACAAAGACGATCCGCAGACCATGCCGATTGCACTCACTGCCGGAGTGAAGCAGTTTATGAAAAGTGAGAAGAGTGATAGTGCGCTGATTAAAGCCAGCTTAGCGCGACGCTCAGGCATGCCTGTGCTGGTCAGCAGTGGGGAGCCGGTGCAGAGTGATACCGTGCCGCCTGCGGGGCTGGAGAGCGCATCTGTGGGGGCTGATAGCCCGGTGACACAGGCTGAGGGCAACGCGGTTCAGCCCTGACCGGATAAGTGCCTGTGAAGGGCACTGAATTCGGAGCAAAAAAAATGGCGCCATAAAGGCGCCATTTTTAAACCAGAACTCTTACTTACGGTAAGAGTGAGCCTGGTTGTCCAGACGCTGGTTAGCGCGTGCTGCGTCATCTTTAGCAGCCTGAACGTCTGAACGCACTGCGTTCACGTCGTTGCTCAGCTGGTCAACTTTAGCGTTCAGAGTCTGAACGTCTGAAGACAGCTGGTCGATTTTAGCGTTGCTTGAGCAACCAGCCAGCATAGTTGAAGCCAGAACTACCGCGCCCAGTACCAGTTTAGTACGATTCATTATTTATACCCTCTAGATTGAGTTAATCTCCATGTAGCGTTACAAGTATTACACAAAGCTTTTTAAGTTGAGAATAAATTTTTGATGAGAAGATGCTTAAATTTGATCGTTCGCTCAAAGAAGCAGCGAATCACAGAATATGATAAAAAAATTTAGCGAAAACAGAGAGATTTAATCGGATTAACCTTAATATTAAGAGTATTTGAATAGTTATTTTCGATTGGAATTTTCTGACATTTGGTTTAAGTAGAAATAAAAAAAAGCGCCCGATAAAGGCGCTTCAAAATAATGGTCAGAGAGAGTTTTACAGAACGTGTACAGAAGCAGTGTTGGTAGTTCCGCTTGGTACTAATGCACCTGACACCAGCACCACGACATCGCCTTTCTGGCCGTAGCCACTTTCCAGCGCCGCTTCTTTACCCAGACGATAGAAATCGTCGGTTGAAGCGATCTCAGTCACCAGACGTGTCTCAATCCCTTTGCTCAGGATCAGCTGACGGGCAGTCATCGGATTGGTGGTCAGCGCCAGGATGGTCGCGTTCGGGAAGTATTTACGCACGGCTTTAGCAGACTTACCCCCTTCGGTAGCAACCACAATCAGTGGCGCTTCCAGCTTCTCAGCGGTCTCTACCGCACCACGGCAGACGGCTTCTGTGATACGCATTTTGCGGTTATCACTCTGGCTGTCGATGCGGGACTTCATCACGCGATCGGTACGCTCACAGATGGTCGCCATGATGGTGACCGACTCCAGCGGATAACGGCCTTTGGCACTCTCACCTGACAGCATGACAGCATCGGTACCGTCAAGAATGGCGTTTGCCACGTCACCGGCTTCTGCGCGGGTAGGGCGCGGGTTCTTGATCATGGAATCGAGCATCTGGGTAGCCGTGATGACCACTTTGCGTGCTTTATTACATTTTTTGATCATCATCTTCTGTGCGAAGATCACTTCTTCAACCGGGATCTCAACGCCCAGGTCGCCACGCGCAACCATGATGCCGTCTGACGCTTCGAGGATTTCGTCGAAGTTGTTCAGGCCTTCCTGGTTTTCGATTTTGGAGATGATCTGGATATGCTCGCCGCCGTTCTGTTTCAGGTGCTCGCGAATTTCCAGCACGTCTGAACGTTTACGGATGAAAGAGGCGGCGACGAAGTCTACGCCCTGCTCACAACCAAAAATCAGGTCGCGCTTATCTTTTTCGGCCAGTGCTGGCAGCTGGATAGAGACGCCTGGCAGGTTAACGCCTTTGTTTTCGCCCAGATCGCCATTGTTCAGGACTTTACACACCACGGTATTTTCAGTGACTTCGGTCACTTCCATACCAATCAGGCCATCATCGACCAGCACCGTGTTGCCGATTTTCAGGTCAGCAGTAAAACCCGGGTAGGTCACCGCAACGCGCTCGCTGTTGCCAATCACGCTCTGGTCTGTAGTAAAGGTAAAGGTCTGACCCGCTTTCAGAGCCGCATCGTTGCCGCCTTCCAGTTTCATGGTGCGGATTTCAGGGCCTTTGGTATCCAGCAGGATAGCGGCCTGACGGCCGGTTTTCTGCATAACGGCACGCATGTTGGTGATGCGTTGGCCATGCTCAGCGTAGTCGCCGTGAGAGAAGTTAAGACGCATAACATTCATGCCAGCTTCAAGCAGCTGAGTCAGCATCTCTTCGGATTCGGTTTTCGGGCCGATTGTACAAACGATTTTAGTCTTTTTCATGACGGATTTTCTGTAAGTTGTGATGGATGAATAAGGGCGGAATCCGATGGCAGCGCATCGAAGTGAAATTTCTGATTGAGACTGAAAAGGGCAGTACTGAGTAAGAATAGGTGACGAAGGCCAGGCGTGCAGGGAAGTTGTGCGGTTACGGTTGGTAACCACCACGCTGTTGTTGCGCAAATCATTTGAGTTATCGCAGTAAGCACGTGATCGCTGAAACCTTTCAAGTAAGCAACGCGGGACAGTATAGACGCTAAGTATGCGAAAACCAATCAAAAAGCAGAAGGGGGAAGCGATGCAGATCAATAAAAGTGGAGTTGCGCAAGCTGAAGGAATTCTGAAAGTGGTGCGCTCTAATGGACTCGAACCATCGACCCCCACCATGTCAAGGTGGTGCTCTAACCAACTGAGCTAAGAGCGCATACTGAATATTGGTGCGTCCGAGTGGACTCGAACCACCGACCCCCACCATGTCAAGGTGGTGCTCTAACCAACTGAGCTACGGACGCACTTGGTGCGCTCTAATGGACTCGAACCATCGACCCCCACCATGTCAAGGTGGTGCTCTAACCAACTGAGCTAAGAGCGCAACATGCTGTCAGGGCGACAGCGGGGACGAATATTAACGGCAGCGTGTGAGGCTGGCAAGGGGAAAATAGTTTTTTCGCCATGACTGCACAGCAACTGTGCTAACCGTCGTTTTTTTCGTCATTGCGAGCCATGAATGACCCGCCTCGAACGTTATCGCGCTGCACGCGTCAGGATAATCTCCGCCGGTGATTGCTGTAACCGTCTGATGCGCCAGATCATCATCACCGCAGCCGAGGTCAGGCCGATAATAAAGCCGCACCAGAAGCCCGCAGGTCCCATGCGCGGCACCACCCAGTCGGTCAGCGCCAGCAGATAACCGGCTGGCAGTCCCAGCAGCCAGTAAGCGATAAAGGTAATAAAGAAAATCGACCGCGTATCTTTATAGCCGCGCAGGATCCCGCTGCCAATCACCTGTATCGAGTCTGAGAACTGATAAATTGCCGCCAGCAGCATCAGCTGTGCCGCCAGCGTCACCACTTCAGGGTTGTCGTTATAGAGCAGGGCAATCTGATGACGAAACGTCACGGTAAAAATGGCGGTCAGCGCCGCCATGCTGATGCCTACACCCTGTGCGGTCCAGGCCGCGACCCGTGCCTGCTCGGTGGAGCCCTGGCCCAGACGATAACCGACGCGGATGGTGGTCGCGACACCCAGCGACAGCGGCAATACAAACATCAGTGAACTGAAATTCAGCGCAATCTGGTGGCCGGCCACGTTAACGATGCCCAGTGGCGAAACCAGCAGGGCGACCACGGCGAACAACGTGACCTCAAAGAAGAGTGCCAGCGCCACCGGCAATCCCAGCGTCATCAGGCGGCTCAGAATCGGACGGGAAGGGGGTGACCAGCGGCTCTCCATACGGATATCGCGCATGCTACCCATCCGGCGCACCCAGAAGCGCATGCAGATAAACATCACCCAGTAGACCGAGGCGGTCGCCACGCCGCAGCCGACACCGCCCAGGGCAGGCATGCCGAAGTGGCCATAGATAAAGACATAGTTGAGCGGGATGTTGAACATCAGGCCTAAAAAGCCCAGCACCATGCCGGGTTTGGTTTTCGACAGCCCCTCGCACTGATTGCGCAGCACCTGGAAGAAGAGGTAGCCAGGCGCGCCGAACAGCAGGGCATGCAGATAACCTTCTGCCTTCAGCGCCAGCACTGGATCGATGTCATGCATCGCCCGGATAAGATAACCGGCATGCCACAACAGCACCATAATCAGCAGGGAGACGAAAAAGGCGAGCCAGTATCCCTGGCGGATCTGTTCACCGATGCGTTCGCGGCGGCCAGAACCATTGAGTTGCGCAACGGTGGGCGTCAATGCAAGCAGAAGACCATGACCAAACAGGATGGCCGGTAGCCAGACAGAGGTGCCGACAGCAACGGCGGCCATATCCGTGGCGCTGACTGCGCCGGCCATAATGGTATCCACAAATCCCATTGCGGTTTGAGCCACCTGAGCAAGGATGACCGGAATCGCAAGGGCCAGCAATTGACGCGCTTCTGTTAAATACTTCTGCACGTTAACACCTGACTTATTGAATGAATTAAAAGGGGCAGGAAGCCCGGGGAATTTCGCGAGCTAGTGTAACTGGCGTAACAGAATTCGCCAATCTTTGTCACACAATGCGGTTTGCTCCGCTATAAAGCGGCGGGGCGGGCTGAAATCTAACAGCCGACCTGAGCTGTGATAAACTAGCGTAAACTTCGCAGAGGCAAAGACTATGTTTACCGGTATTGTGCAGGGCACCGCAGAAATCGTGTCCATTGAAGAGAAAGAACTGTTTCGCACCCACACTGTCCGCCTGCCGCAAGAGCTCTTACCGGGTCTGGCGCTGGGCGCATCCGTAGCCCATAACGGTTGCTGTTTAACCGTAACGGCAATTGAAGGCGACCGCGTCAGTTTTGATTTAATTAAAGAGACATTGCGGGTGACTAACCTTGGCGATTTACGTCAGGGCGATGTGGTCAATATTGAGCGTGCAGCGAAATTCAGCGATGAAATAGGCGGACATCTGATGTCTGGTCATATTATGACCACCGCTGAAATCTGCAAGATCATCCAGTCAGAACATAACCGCGAGGTCTGGTTTAAAATCCAGGATGCGGCGCAGATGAAATATATTCTGCATAAAGGGTTTGTCGGCATCGACGGTATCAGCCTGACGGTAGGCGATGTGACTAAGACTAAGTTCTGCGTCTATCTGATCCCGGAAACACTGGAGCGTACCACGCTGGGGGCGAAGACCTTTGGCGACCGGGTGAATATTGAAATCGATCCGCACACGCAGGCAATCGTGGAGACTGTTGAGCGGGTGTTAGCACAGCGCGATGCCGCGGCGGCGATGAGCATGCTGACCGGCCAGTCAACGACAGAGAGTTAATAAAAGGCGCGTAAGCACCGCAGACAGCCCAATCGGTTTTACTCTGTCAGCACTATAAACGTTCAGGGCGCAGGGAACCGGGTCAGAAGAGGAAAGCATCCCGCCGCCCGGATAAAAACGCCGGAAGCGTTTTTGAACAACGCAAAGCGTTGGCCCGGCAACGGGCGCACCTCAGGGATGAGGTGCGTAATCGCGTGGGCCGGGCGTGTCAGGAATGACAGGTTTTGCGACTTTCCGATCTGACCCTGTTCCTGTCGCAACGCTTCCTCTTAAAGCAAAACGGGCCACTCTTATAAAGTCTTTGGCCGAGGCAGCGCTTTCTTAATTGCCCGCTTTTTAACCCCTACCGCGCCACCCGTAATCCCCCCTCAATACCGCGACTGAACACGATCTGCCACAGCTGAATATCACGCGCCCGAAAGGCACCGGCACAGGCATTCAGATAATAGGAGAACATCCGTTTAAAGCGTTCGCCATATTTATCGGCCAGCTCTGGCCAGGCCTGCAAAAAGCGTTCATGCCAGGCCATCAGTGTTTTGTCGTAATCTGCGCCGAAATTGTGCCAGTCTTCCAGAATAAAATGGGGCTCGCTGGCATCGGCCACATGGCGCACCGAAGGCAGGCAGCCGTTGGGGAAGATATATTTATCGATCCAGGGATCGACACTCATATCGGTTTTAATCGCGCCGATGGTGTGAAGCAGGAAAATACCGTCAGGCTTTAAATTACGATCGACCACGTCAAAATAGGTCGCATAATTTTTCGGTCCGACATGTTCAAACATACCCACCGACACAATACGATCAAACTGCTCATTCAGATCGCGATAATCCTGCAACAGAATCGTGACGTCTAATCCGCTACAGCGCTGCTGCGCCAGTTTCTGTTGTTCGGCGGAAATCGTCACGCCATGCACTTTAACGCCATAATGACGTGCGGCAAATTCCGCGAGTCCGCCCCAGCCACAGCCGATATCCAGCAGTGACATTCCGGGTTCCAGCGCTAATTTACGGCAGATCATATCCAGCTTGGCTTCCTGCGCCGTCGCCAGTGTCGTCGCCTCTTTCCAGTAGCCACAAGAGTATTGCATGTAGGGATCGAGCATCAATGAAAAGAGGTCGTTGCCCAGGTCGTAATGCTCTTTACCAACAATCCACGCCCGTTTTTTTGACTGCAGATTGGTTAAGCGTGCGGCGGCAATGCGCAGCGTATCTTTGAAGTGATGAGGCAGCTGCTGATCGAGTTTATGTTTAAGTACCTGATGGAAGAAAATATCCAGCCGGTCACACTCCCACCATCCATCCATATAGCTCTCACCGAGCCCAAGAGAGCCCTCCTGCAGAACACGTTTAAAAAAACCAGGATGATTAATATGAATATCCCAGGGACGTGAACCATTAATTTCGATATCCGCTTTTTCCAGCAGTTCATGAACGATGCGATACCAATGGTTTTCTTCGAGGCTCACTTCTTCTGCATAAGATGAACTCATAGATTTTCCACCACCTGTCCAATCTGAACCTGAACAAAGAGTAGCCAATTTATTCAGGCAATGAGAAACGATGCGGATGGCTCCGCAAACCGGTTATCTGTGTGATACGGAGGACTGGAACAGCCTGCAGCAGGTCGGGTAAGGTGAGAATAACGCGCGCGAATACCGTCCCGGCAGCAGGGTGCCAATCAGATTATTACGTTATTATATTGTTGATTTATTACAGATTTGTTGACCCGGATGAGTATATGCTCACGCGGGTCAATATTCAATAACTTATTGTTAGGGCGCTAACTAAAAAGTCAGTGTGTCACTAATTATCCTGGCAGGCAGTTTGCGCAGAGGCAACAACAGTTTGTGCGCTTGCGGCTCGCTGCATGGCGTAACCCATCAGCGCCAGCACAATTGTCACCGTCATCATCAGTGTGGTGGTAAATAGGGGCTGAGTTAAGCCGGCCGACACCGCCAGGCTGGCAGCGAAACAGAGTCCTAACTGCAGTGTATTCTGCAACGCGGCGGCTTTACCGGTAGCGGTCGGGAAGGGCATCAGCGCACTGGACACCACAATCGGATAGATCGCGCCGTTAGCCAGCGCCATACCGCAGAACGGTACCATCAGACTCACCAGCGTGCTGCTGCCAGCAAGCGCAACAGCAAACAGCGCCAGAATGCTCAGGCTGTAGACGGCCAGCAGCCAGGGCAGCAACTGTGCGCCGTTAAAGCGGTTGAGCAGGGTGCGACAGCCGAAGCCGCCAATTAAAAAGGCGAGCGTCTGGGGCACATAACTCAGACCGATATCGGCGGGCGACAGACCCAGATCCGCCAGAATAAAGGGCGATCCGGTCAGCCAGGCAAAGAAGCTGGCTGAGCAGGCGGAGTAGATCAGCACGTTGCCGCTGTAGACCCGGGATTTAAGCAGCGTGAAAAAGCCGGGCTGCGCACCTTTTTCTCCCGCTGCCTTGCGCACGGTGGGCAGACGCAGCGTGGTCAGAATCAACGCCACCGCAATCAGGGTCAGCACCAGGAAAATCGAACGCCAGTGGAAGTGGCCGATCAGCCAGGCACCCAGCAGCGGAGCCAGCGCCGGAGAGAGCGCAACCAGCGGCATAATGGTGGCAAAGACTTTGTTAGCGCGCGCTGCAGGATAGCGATCCACCACCAGCGCCTGCCAGCTTACGGCAGCGGCACAGACGCCAATCGCCTGGACAAAACGCAGCGCCAGCATCAGATAGATATCGTTCACCCACAGCATGCCTGCGCAGCCAGCGCCAAACATGGCCAGTCCGGACAGCAGCACCGGTTTACGGCCGATGCGATCGGAAAGCGGTCCCCAGAAGAGCTGACCCACGGCGAAGCCGCCCAGGAAGAGACTCATACTGGCGCTAATCAGACCGGGTGAAGTGTTAAAGGTTTGCTGCATCGCACCAAAGGCGGGCAGGTACATATCAGTGGCTAAAAAGCCCAGCATGCTCAGCAGGGCAAGGTAGGGCATAAACCCTTTATTCGACAGCATCTGATTCTCATTTTTGCAGGATAAACGCGGCAGAGTGTAAAAGGTGCGTTTGCTGCTGTGAAACGGTAATATTTGCCGATTGCTGTTAAAATTTTTGAAGGCAGATTATGTGGTCAGAATATGCATTAGAGGTGGTTGACGCTGTCGCCCGTGGGGGGAGCTTCAGCGCCGCCGCGCAGGAGTTACATCGGGTGCCCTCTGCCATCAGCTATACGGTGCGTCAGCTGGAAAACTGGCTGGCGGTACCGCTATTTGAACGGCAGCATCGCGAAGTGGTTCTGACCCCGGCGGGTGAGCATTTTGTCCGGGAAGGGCGCAGCGTCATCAAAAAAATGCTTGCCACCCGGCGACAGTGTCAGCAGCTGGCTAACGGCTGGCGCGGCCAGCTAAGCATTGCCGTTGACCGTATCGCTAAACCTCAGCGCACCCGACAACTGGTCAAAGATTTCTATCGCCACTTTCCCGATATGGAGCTGATCATCAGCTATGAAGTCTTTAACGGCGTCTGGGATGCGCTGGCCGATGGCCGGGTGGAGGTAGCGATTGGTGCCACTCAGGCGATACCGGTGGGCGGACGCTTTGCTTTTCGGGATATGGGCACGCTTAACTGGCGCTGCGTGGTTGCGCCCGACCATCCTCTGACGCAGGCGAGCCAGATAGATGATGACACGCTACGGAGCTGGCCCTCCCTGGTGCTGGAAGATACTTCTCGCGCACTGCCGCGTCGTATGACATGGACGCTGGATAACCAGCGCCGGCTGGTGGTGCCGGAGTGGCAAACCGGGCTGGAGTGCGTGCAGGCGGGATTGTGTGTGGCGATGGTGCCCGGTCACCTGGCCAGGCCGCTGCTCGACAGCGGCGAGCTGGTTGAACTGACGCTGCCGGTGGCGTTTCCGGACAGCCCATGCTGCGTCAGCTGGGCAGAGGATCGCGCATCACCGGCGACAGGCTGGTTGCTCAGCTATCTGGGTGATGCGCAAACGCTTAATCAGGAGTGGTTAAGCGAGCATTAACGGCGATAGTCGCGGAACGGGCCATCGGCCACGGAACGGCGCTCAATCAGCGTGGGATGGACCTCAATCGTTTGTGACACTTCGCGCTTACTGGTAATGCGGTCCAGCAGCATTTCCAGCGCTTTCTCACCCAGCTGGGCTTTAGGCTGATGCACTGTGGTCAGGGCCGGTGCAAAATAGCGGGCGTTGCGCACATTGTCATAGCCGATCACCGAAATATCCTGGGGGACGCGCAAACCCATCTCGTCGGCGGCGCAAATCGCGCCCATCGCCATGATGTCACCGCCACAGAACACCGCCGTCGGACGCTGCTTCTGCGACAGGATCTGCTGCATCGCCTGATAGCCCGACTCCGGCTCAAAGTCACCCTGCACAATCCACTCGGCGCGTGGCTGAATACCCGCTTCTTCCATCGCCTTCAGGAAACCGGCATGACGTCCGCCACCGGTGTTACGCTCCATCTGGCCGGGGATTGCACCAATATCCCGGTGTCCGCGTTCAATCAGATAGCGTCCCGCCAGATAGCCGCCCTGAAAAGCATTATCCAGTACCGTGTCGGTGAAGTCGGCGCGCGATTCACCCCAGTCCATAACCACCATCGGGATATTGCGGTTCTCTTCCAGCATCTGCAGCAGATCGTCCGGATATTCAGAGCACATCACCAGCAGCCCATCGACGCGTTTCTGCGCCATCATGCTGAGATAGGCGCGCTGTTTTTGCAGATCGTTATGCGCATTACCCAGAATCAGCGTATAGCCTTTGTCAAAGCAGTGATTTTCAACCGCTTCGATAATTTCAGCGAAATAGGGCGCTTCGCTGGAGGTGGCAAGCAGGCCCAGCGTCTTGGTGTGGTTCACTTTCAGGCTGCGCGCCACGGCGCTCGGCGAGTAGTGCAGTTCTTTAATCGCCTGCCAGACCGCGTTGCGCGTCTCTTCAGCCACAAAGCGGGTTTTATTGATGACGTGCGAAACGGTGGTCGTTGAGACGCCAGCGCGTTTCGCCACATCTTTAATTGTTGCCATGAAAATCGGACTCCAGTGCTTATCTAACTCTATGATAAGCGTAGTGTTAAACGTTTGCGTCTGCTCAGGGTTTTTTCCGCAAAAATGCAGCTTTCCTGGCCAGGAAACAGGCCGCTGGCGGCGTAAAAGCGCCTTAAGACGTGCGCAAACGGAATCAGGGTTGCGCGCGTTGCGCAACAAAGGCGGGATTCTAACAAGGCTGAACGGATAAAACGAGATTTTTACCGGGCCCTGTGGGAAAATGCGATACCCCTACTGATTGTGTGACTAAGGAGCAAGCAATGAGTACCGATCTTAAACTGGCTTTAATGACCACCGCGGGCTGTCTGCTGATGATTGTGGCCTTTAGTTTTACCGCTATTCTGCACTAATTAAAAAGCCGGGATTATCCCGGCTCTCTTCTGGTTGTTCTGCTGCTCAGCGTATGGTTTTCGGCGTCATCACCCGACGTGCACCAATATAGTGGCGCTGCCAGTAATCTTCTCCTAACGCGCTGATCTGAATATCTTTGCCGGTGCGTGGCGACTGGATAAACTTGCCATCACCCAGGTAAACGCCGACATGGTCCGCAGTACCGCGTCCATTGATACGGAAGAAGACCAGATCGCCTTTCTCCAGCGACTCACGCTTGATCGGTGCGGCATCACGCAGGTGGTACATCTCGTTAGCGGTACGTGGGATCTTAAACTTCACCAGATCTTTATAGGCGTACCAGACCAGGCCGCTGCAATCGAAACCGGTATGGGGAGAGGTGCCGCCCCACTGATAGGGTTTACCCAACTGACCCATCAGCTTGGTCATCGCGGTTTCGCGGGCCTTCTGGTAGCGCTGACGGTGAGATTTGCTCATCTTAATCGTGCCGGTCTCGCTGGTAGTGACCTCTGCGGTTTTCAGCAGGCGCTGATGACCATAACGTTTTTTCTCTTTGTTCTTACTGAGACGGGCGGTTTTTAGCGAGGTCTTCTTAGCAGGCGTCTGTTTTGCGGTGAGTTCGACTTTTTTCAGTTTTTTTGTTTTTAGTTTTTGAACCGGGCTGAGGCGAGTCTTTTTCGTCACCGTTTTGACCGGGCGACGCTTGCGACGCTCATCGTCGCGCGCACTCTTTTTCTCTGCTTTATGCGTACTGACGTTCACCGGCGCGTGAGGCGACGCAGCGGCGATGTTGAAAAACAGTTGCGCAAAGGCCAGCATGAAAAACGTAATGATTAAACGCATAGTCCGTTGATTAGTTAAGTTGTCAGGGCCACTACGCACCGCGACAAAGTTGAGATTAATCTGATCCAGGATCAGCGCCCAGGCCATTCTAGTCCAGTTCTTTTAAAAACTGTAATGCCTTTTAATATTAATCTTTGCAACCCACGCAATTGTGCTGAAAATGAACATTTTCAGCGTCTTATATCAACGAAATTATTACGAATTATTAATCTGTTACCTGCTGTTAATAATCAGGAATTCAGGTGTCCCGGAGCAGGACTTAACAATGATGGCGATTTAATCGGGCAGCGATCAAAATCTCGTTTTCAGTCACGCTGCGAAGTCGCTACAATAAACAAACACGATGTGACGAATTAAGGAAGGCAATTATGAGTACTGTAGAAAAAATTCAGCGCCAGATCGCAGAAAACCCGATCCTGCTGTACATGAAAGGTTCCCCGAAACTGCCAAGCTGCGGTTTCTCTGCACAGGCGGTGCAGGCGCTGTCAGCCTGCGGTGAGCGTTTTGCTTACGTGGATATTCTGCAGAACCCGGACATTCGTGCCGAGATGCCGAAATTCGCTAACTGGCCAACTTTCCCGCAGCTGTGGGTTGATGGCGAACTGGTCGGTGGATGCGACATCATCGTTGAGATGTTACAGCGTGGTGAACTACAGACGCTGATCAAAGAGACCGCAGAAAAATTTAAAGAAGCAGAATAAAAAAAGGCCGACATCACGTCGGCCTTTTTCATTGCGGCATCCCTTATGCGGATGTCGTGGCTTCTGCATCGCCTTCCGCGAAGGGCAGTGGCCAGCCGCCTAACCGCTTCCAGCGGTTCACCAGCTCGCAGAACAGCGTTGCCGTCTGCTGAGTATCATAGAGCGCCGAATGCGCCTGCGTGCTGTCAAACTCCATGCCCGCCGCAATACAGGCCTTCGCCAGCACCGTCTGCCCTAAAACCAGCCCGCTCAGGGCCGCGGTGTCAAAGGTGGCAAACGGGTGAAACGGGTTGCGCTTCAGGCTGGCTCGTTCCGCCGCCGCTGACATAAAGTTCAGGTCGAAGGTGGCATTGTGCGCCACCATGATGGCGCGATTGCAGCCGCTGTCTTTAATGCCCTTGCGCACCATTTTGAAAATGGCGTGCAGCGCCTCATATTCACTGACTGCGCCGCGCAGCGGATTGCTGGGATCGATGCCGGTAAAGGCCAGGGCTTCGGGATGCAGCAGCGACCCGACAAAAGGTTCGACGTTGAAATGCAGCGTCTGGTCAATCTGAATCCATCCCTCTTCATCCATTTTCAGCGTGATAGCGGCAATCTCCAGTAACGCATCGGTTTGCGCATTGAAACCCGCGGTTTCAACGTCGATCACCACCGGATAGAAGCCACGGAAACGTTGATTGAGTGCATTAGGGGAATTCGATTCAGACATCAGGATCTCGTTGCAGAAAAAGGGCAGCGCGTATTATGGCAAAAAACGGGGCCGGGTGCAGCAGATGAAGCGCAGAGAAGGGGATTCAGCCCACCCGATCGGGCAGGCTGACAGGCAGGTTTAGTTGCCGAGGCCGTTACCGGCATCTTTGTTTTCGATCAGCTCGATTTTGTAACCATCGGGATCTTCAACAAAGGCAATAATGGTGGAGCCGCCTTTAACCGGGCCAGCTTCACGCGTCACGTTGCCGCCATCTTTGCGGATACGTTCGCAGGCCGCTGCTGCGTCATCAACGCCCAGCGCAATATGACCATAGGCATCACCGAGGTCATACTTATCGACGCCCCAGTTGTAGGTCAGTTCGATCACCGCACCTTCGCTCTCGTCGGTGTAGCCCACAAATGCCAGGGTATATTTGTATTCGGTGTTTTCGCTCTGACGCAACACGCGCATGCCCAGCACACGGGTGTAGAAATCGATTGAACGTTGCAGATCGCCAACGCGCAGCATGGTATGAAGTAAACGCATAACATCCTCTTTTAAATAAAACGCCATCGCCCGATGACTCAGGCGCTAAGTATAGCGATGAAAATCGCTATTGAATAATGGCTGCCGTCATCATCCCGGACGGCAGCCCGAACCGGTTACAGCGTTGGGTAGTCGATATAACCTTCCGCGCCGCCGCCGTAGAAGCTTTCCGGACGCTGTGGATTGAGTGGGGCGTCCTGCTGCAGACGCTCAACCAGATCCGGGTTAGCAATGTAATCGCGACCAAACGCAACCGCATCGATCAGACCGCGACCAATCAGGTCATCCGCTTTCTCAACGGTATAGGCACCGGCACCAATGATGGCACCCGGGAAGAGATCACGCACTTTCTGACGGAAAGCGTCGGTATAAGGCTGACCGCCGGCCCAGTCTGGCTCAGAGAGGTGCAGATAGGCGATGTTGCGTTTTGCCAGCTCGCCGATATACCACAGCGCCGCTTCCTCTTCATCCGGGCCGTTGTCCAGATTCTGGAAGCTGCCGATAGGTGAGACGCGAATACCAATGCGATCGGCTGACCAGTTAGCGATCACCGCATCAACCACTTCCAGCGCAAAGCGACCGCGTTTTTCGATGCTGCCGCCATATTCATCAGTACGCTGGTTTGAGCCAGGAGCCAGGAACTGGTGCATCAGGTAACCGTGCGCCGAGTGCAGCTCAAGCAGGTCAAAGTCCGCTTCACGCGCGTTGGCCGCAGCCTGGCCAAAATCTGCCACGATCTGCTTAATCTCTGGCACTGTCAGCTCACGCGGCGTTGAGGTATCTTCGCGATAGACGCTGCCATCTTCAGCACGCAGTGAGGTACGGGTGCCAGCGGCAATCGCCGATGGCGCAACCGGTGCTTTGCCTTCCGGCTGCACGCTGTTATGTGAGATACGACCGGTGTGCCATAACTGTACTGCGGTGTGACCGCCAGCCTGATGCACGCCTTCGTTAATCGCTTTCCACGCTGCAATCTGTGGCTGAGTATGTAAGCCTGGCGCACCGGCATAGCCTTTCGCCTGGAAAGAGATCTGGGTCGCTTCGGTGATGATCAAACCGGCGCTGGCGCGCTGGCGATAATATTCAGCCATCATCGGGGTAGGGATGTCGCCTGGCTCAATGCTGCGCAGACGGGTCAGCGGTGCCATAAATACGCGGTTTGGGACGGTAATTGCACCGACTTTTAGCGGACGAAACAGCTGGGTACTCGCCATAATAGCTCCTGATTAGTAGACCAGTCGTCTACAAACATGTTTTTTAAAAATCAGCGGCGTTCAAGCCACTGTTCGATGGTACTCAATGCCAGACGCAGTGGCTGCGCCTCGCGGGAAATTTTGCTCTGCAGGCTGGCACCCAGCCACAGCAGCGACAGCAATTCCGCCATCTGCGCGGGGGGCTGCGGCAGGCTCAGCGACTCCTGCTGCTCTGCGGCAATCAGGGTCCGGGCGTAGAGTGCCGTGATCTTTCCGGCACCCTGCTGCAGTGCATCACGCATCGGCTCTGAGAGATCGCACACCTCCGCGGAAACTTTGACGCCCAGACAGCCTACGATGTGGCCCTGCTGAACAAACAGATCAACGGCAGCACGAAAGTGGTTAAGCAGACGCTCACGCGGCGTGCCTTCGGTCTGGTTAAGCTGCAACGCCACATCCTGCAGGAAACGTGCAAAATAGCGTTCCAGTAACGCCACGCCAAACGCCTCTTTAGAACGGAAGTAGTAGTAGAAGGAGCCTTTCGGCACCGCCGCCTGTGTCAGCAGTTCGCTGAGGCCCATTCCGGTAAAGCCGCGTTGCAGACAGAGTTGCTCACCTGTCTGGAGCAGGTGTTCGCGGGTTTCGTTGCGTTGTAGCGTCTTATTCATGGCAGTGAGATTAGTAGACCAGTCGGTCTAATGCAACGCAACCCTCTCTATTTGGCACAGAGTGTTCACTCCTGAGTCAAAGAACAGGATAATTCTGACCGGGTGTGGCTTACTTCCTGCGCAACCAGGCTACGCTTTTTACTGGACTGTTTATTCTGTGAATCCGGAGGCGTGGTGGCCGAGCAGCTTGAGTTTTTCCCGGTTCCCAGCCCCTGTCGCGGCATCTGCCAGACGGATGCGCGCGGCTACTGCCTGGGATGTTTACGCAGCCGCGATGAGCGGTTCAACTGGCTGCGCTTTAGCGATGCGCAAAAGCGTGAGGTCATTCGTCTCTGTCAGCAGCGGCGTCAGCGTCTGCAACGGCAACAGAAAGGTGAGGAGCCACACGCGCCACAACAGCCGGAGTTATTCTGACGACTTTGCGCTTTCCGTTATACTCTCTGACACGCTAATTTCAGCCAACGCGCAACAGGGAGAACGTCATGTTAGAACCGCAAGCCATCGCTTCACAGGGGCCCGATTTTTCACCGCTGGTCATGGGGTACTGGCGTCTGATGGAGTGGGGGATGTCGCCACAGGAACGGGTCGCCTTTATTGAGCACCACGTGAGACTCGGCATCACCACCGTTGACCATGCGGATATCTACGGTGACTACCAGTGTGAGGCGGCGTTTGGCGAGGCACTGAAACTGGCACCCGGCTTGCGCGACCAGCTACAGATTGTCACCAAGTGCGGCATCGCCACCCGCGCCCAGCCTGAGCATCAGATAGGCCACTACATTACCGACAAACGTCATATCCTGCAGAGTGCTGAAAACTCACTGCGCCATATCCACACCGATCGTCTCGACCTGCTGCTGATCCATCGTCCCGATCCACTGATGGAGGCTGACGAGGTGGCCGAAGCCTTTATGGCGCTGCATCACAGCGGCAAGGTTCTGCATTTTGGCGTCTCTAACTTCACACCATCACAGTTTTCCCTGCTGCAATCCCGTCTGCCGTTCTCGCTGGTGACAAATCAGCTGGAGATCTCACCCGTGCAGCAAAGTGTGCTGCTGGATGGCTCGCTGGATCAGTGTCAGCAGCTGCGTATTCGTCCGATGGCCTGGTCCTGTCTGGGTGGCGGTCGCCTGTTTAACGATCCCCATTTCCAGCCGCTGCGTGACGAACTGGAAGCCGTGCGGCAGGAAACCGGTGCCACCAGCCTTGAGCAGGTGGTCTATGCCTGGATACTGATGCTGCCATCGCGCCCGCTGCCAATCATCGGCTCAGGTAAAACGGCGCGGGTCAGCGAAGCCGCCGGAGCACTGAACTTATCCCTGTCGCGTCAGCAGTGGTTCCGTATTCGCAAGGCGGCGCTGGGATTTGATGTGCCCTGAAGCGTAAAACTGCGTCAATCTCCGGCAAAATAGTGCAACAGCGACCAGACTTATCTCAAACCCTGGTATGCAAATGGAGTCACCATGAAAATGAAAGCAGTTGCCTTATTCGCACTGATCGCCTGCGGCTCAGCACTGGCTGCCAGCGAGCAGGTTACGATCCATCAGGTTACCGCTGAAGGGATTGGGAAATCGCTGGGCACCGTTAAGATTGACGAGACACAGTATGGTCTGCAGTTCACGCCGGATCTGCAGGGCCTTCAGCCGGGCATTCATGGTTTCCATGTTCATGCTAAAGGCAGCTGTGAACCGGGCGAGTCTGAAGGCAAAGTGGTCGCCGCCGGTGCGGCGGGTGGTCACCTTGATCCGGCCAACAGCGGCAAACATCTGGGGCCTTATACAGAGGGGCACTTGGGCGACCTGCCCGCGGTCTATGTCGATGACAAAGGCAGCGCCACTTATCCGGTGCTGGCGCCGCGTCTGAAATCGTTAAAAGAGATCAAAGGCAAAGCGCTGATGGTGCACGTCGGCGGTGACAATCATGCTGACCATCCTAAACCGCTGGGCGGTGGCGGGGCACGCTACGCCTGCGGTGTCATCTGAGTTTCCGGGCGGCAGGCGATGGCCGCCCGCTTTTCTCCTGCCTGTTTATGAATTGTTGTACCATCCCTGACATTTCCCCCCTATGATATTGATTCAGGTAAGAAAGCGTGATGGGGAAAGGAGCAGGAAAATGAAATTCAAGGGCGCATTACTGCTGTGTCTGCTGCTGGTGGGATGCGATAAACCCAATGATACGCAACTGGTCACCGAAACCGGACGCGAACTGCAGCGCACCATCGATACCAACCCAATGCGTATCACCTGTGAAAAGATCGCGAAGGGTCGTGAATGGCTGAGCCGCAACATGGTGCGTAAGCTGGAAGCGCAGGGTTGCGATCAGGTCTTTCGCAGCGCCACCGAAACCAATTTCACGGATAGCACTATTTATCGCCGTACCATGACTATGGTGTGCGGTGGCATTCATGGTCAGAGTTTTACCGGTACCGAACTGACACGCCGGTTTATCTTCTCACCCGATGAGAAAGTGCTGGTGATTGAACCGATGACCGAAATGGATAAAACCCGCTTCGAAGGCCATAAAACGCTGCAACAGCTGCAGGATGATTTTAACCGGCAACAGCAGCAATATTGCCAGTGATCACTCCGGCACCGCCTGCTTCAGCTGTGCCAGTGAACAGCGTAACCGCCAGATAATCCCCGCCAGCTCGCTGGCCTCGTTGCTTTCCAGTGCCAGTAACGCGGTGATGGTCTCCTCCAGTTGCGTCAGCATTCGATCCAGCGAGCTGTGGCGCACGCCGCGGCTGCTGATAATCTGCTGTAAGTCTTGCAGGCAGTGATCGCGAAACCCCATCAGTGCGGCTGAACCGGCGCGCCATTCACGCAGCTGCCAGACGATATGCGAGCAGTTGAGCAGCACCACGCCCCAGCGCAGTAGCCAGACGCGTGCCTGCTCGTCCCGGCTGTGACTGAGCTGGCTGATACGGTGGTAAATCTGCGATTCGAAGCGGCTCTCGCTGAGCCGGGGCCGCTGCCGCAGCTGATCGAGAAACGCCAGCCGCAGCGCCCGGATATGCCGTCGGCTGCGCCGCGCATCGGAGCTGGGTCGCAGAATCTGGAACGCCAGCCAGGCGAGCAGCACCCCGCAGACTTTGGCGATGTTATCGTTAAAGAAGTCCTGATAATCCCATGTGGGCGGATTAGTCACCGCGATAAACGAACCCATAAAGACGATGAACTGTCCCCACATCCCGGCGCGCTGCTTCTGCTGCAGCTTAAAGAGTTGCAGCGTCACCAGCAGCGGGAACAGAAACAGTAAAAACTGCCACAGCTGACTGATCTGCACCATCAGCCCAAACTTCATCACAAAACTAAACGCAAACAGCCACAGCAGGGTCTTCAGCAGCAGCGTGACGCTGCCGCCAGGTGAGGGTGATGAAGCGTAGAGCACACAGGCAATGGCGGTTAAGGTGAGCGCGGCGGCACCGGAAGACCATTGCGTATTGATCCAGAAGGCGCAGCCCAGCACGATAACGCAGAAGGTACGCAGGGCGCTCCAGCCCGCCTCGGCGCTGTCACTGTCGCGAGCCAGCGCCGGAACCGGCGGTGGCTGAAAGCGGGTGTCGGCATCGGCGCGATCCAGCAGGCGGATCCAGCGCAGCACGTTGAGGTACATCCAGCAGAAGTAGCGCAGCCGCTGACAAAAAGCGCGCTGCCGGTAGTCGCCATCCGCTGCCGGGGTCACGCTGCGCAGGATTTGCGCCAGACGATATTTATCACACGCCGGTTTCGCCAGCTCCGCCAGCAGTTGTTGCAGCGCGTCAAACAGAGCCTCTGGCGCGTCGGGCCAGTTCAGCAGCATGCGTCGCAGGCTGGAGAGCACGCTGGTGAGTCGCAGCTGCTGGTGCAGCACATAGTTCAGCACGTTGTTCTGTCGGCGAAAGCGGTAGTGGCTCCAGAACGCCTGAATCCGCAGCAGATTCATGGTCAGGATCTGGCTGATGACATTTTCATGCGCGGTCCGGATGGTCTCGCTGGCTGAGGGCTGCAGCAGTAATACCGCATGTTCCAGCAGCCTGGCATGCATCTGTTTCAGTGAGGTAATCAGCGTCTCACCATCGGAGGTACTCGGCAGTACCATCATCATTAATCCGGCGCAGAGAATGCCGGAGATCACCTCGCAAACCCGTGCCTGAGCGATGGTCCATAGCGAGGTGATATCGGTGATGTTAACGCTGCTAAAGGCGATGATGGCGGCGGTGTAGCCCGCCAGCGAAAAGGCGTAGGCAACATTATTCTGGTAGTGGTTCGCTATGCCGGTACAGAGCGCCAGCCAGCCGGCAATGGCAAAGGTAAACAGCCACGGCTCATTAAGCGTATGTCCGGCGATCAGCAGCGCAGCGCTGGCCCCCATCAGACTGCCAACGATGCGCCCCAGACTTTTACTGATCGCGCCGCCGACGGTGGGAAAGCTAATCACGGCAGCAGAGGTCATTGCCCAGTACGGCTCATCCAGATCCAGTGCGTAGGCGATGCTCAGCGCCAGGCACATCGCAATAGCGTTGCGCAACGCATAGCGCCACTGGCCGGCGTTCGCCTTAATCCAGGGCAGTTGATCCCAGGCCAGCCACTGAAAATTCATGGCTGGATGGTGATGGTGCAGCTGGTTCCCGCCACCAGGTCTGCATCGGCAGGAAGCGGGTCGAGACGAATACGCACCGGCACCCGCTGCGCCAGCCGCACCCAGGGCACGTTGGGTTTGATATCGGGCACCAGGCCGCTGTCGGTCTCAATGCTCTGGTCATAGATAGCGCGGCCAATGCTATCCACCTGACCCTGCAGCCGCATGCCATTGCTGTAGAGCACCACCTGGGCCGCTGCGCCTGGATGAATATGGCGCAGTTTGGTCTCTTCGAAGTAGCCCATTACGTAGTAAGAGTGGCTGTCGACCAGGGCAAACAGAGGCGAACCCGCGGTGGCATAGTTGCCGGGACGCAGCGTCAGATTGGTGATCCAGCCATCCGCCGGTGCGGTCAGCGTCGTCTGCTGCAGATTCCAACGCGCCCGTTCCCACTCCGCCTGTGCCGCTTTGGTGCTGGCGGCCGCCGCGCCGGCGCTTAATCGCGCGGCATCAAGGTCCTCTGCGGAGATGATGTTGCGCGGCAGGCTGCTGCGACGGTTAAATTCATGCTGCGCTTTCGCGAGATCCGCCTGCGCTTTGCTGAGCTGGGCGGCGGCATTGTCGAGCGCGATCTGCCACGGCACCGGGTCCAGCGTTAACAGCTGCTGGCCCTGATGCACAAACTGATTGTCTTTGACCTTCAGTTGCGTAATTCGTCCCGACACCTGAGGCGTGATATCCACCAGCTCTGCCCGTACTTTCCCGTCACGGGTCCAGGGCGACTGCATGTAGTAGTTCCAGAGCCAGCCACCGGCCAGCAGCGCCAGGGCAAACACGATCAGCGTGGAGAAGTATTTTACCGCGTTAAATTTCATATCGATTATCCGTGACCGATGAGCCAGAGTGCGGCGGTAACGCACAGCACAAACAGGGAGAGATCAAACAGGGTGGGATGCCAGACATCGCCGGAGTAGATCCAGCCACGCACCAGAGGGTGGATCAGCAGCCAGAAAAAGAAGCCGAGGATCACCGCTTTGAATATCGGCGGGAAAAACAGTGAGGCACCCACCACCAGATCGGTCAGCGGATTCGCACCTGAAAAAGCAGGAGTGAGCACGTGATAACATCCTTCGTTAACCCAAACAGCAGAGTGAAAGCGCTGCCACGTTATCGTGGCCTGGTCCGGGATTTGTAATTTGTCCTGTAAACTCGCAGAATAGTGTAAAATCTGGCTTGATAGCTAGCAAGCTAATTATAAGGAGATGAAATGGATACGCCCCTCGGAACGGATTTATCTCGCCTGGTGCGCATCTGGCGCGCGTTGATTGATCAGCGGCTGAAGCCGCTTGAGCTGACTCAGACTCACTGGGTGACGTTGCACAATATTCATCAACTGCCGCCCGAACAGTCCCAGATTCAGTTAGCCAAGGCGATTGGTATTGAACAGCCTTCGCTGGTGCGCACGCTGGATCAGCTGGAAGAGAAAGGATTAATCACCCGTTCGACCTGCGCCAACGATCGTCGTGCCAAGCGCATTAAGCTGACGCAGCAGGCCGAGCCGATAATCGAACAGGTTGAGAGTGTGATTGATGAGACGCGGGATGACATTTTGTCCGGCATCAGTCGGGAAGAGATCAGTCAGATGGTGACGCTGATCGCCCGGCTTGAAAAAAACATTCTCGAACTTCAGCATAAAGAGAAATAAAAAAACCGACGCCCAGGCGTCGGTTTTTTGTTTAGCTTCATTAGCGAGGTGAAACCGTCACCTGGCTGCCGTTGGATGCCATCACAACACGCTGGCCAACAGAGTAACGCGTGGCGGCCTGTTTCTGAACCACCATGATGGTGTTGCCATCATCCTTACGGATTTCCAGCTCAACGCCATCGGTTTTATTGACTGCGCCCTGTACGCCCTGGCCTGCTACGCCACCCAGAACCGCACCACCGGCTGTCGCCAGGCTACGTCCGCTGCCGCCGCCAATGGTGTTACCCAGGAAGCCACCCAGCACCGCACCACCGATAGCACCGATGACATTGCTCTCATCGCCGCCCTGGATTTTCACCGGACGTACTGAGACTAAGGTACCGTACGAAACGCTCTGCACCTGCTTAGCTTCACTGGCACTGTAGGTATCACCCGACAGCGTACTGGTATTGCTACAACCTGCCAGCATCACACCGGCCAGAGCGACCACAATTACACGCTTAATCATTTGAAACTCCTTTAGTCGAGAAGGTGCCACGTTTAACGCTGTATCCTGCTCACAGTATAAGACACAAACCTGGCAAATTAATCCCTGTCCGAATAAAACACGGCTGGACGAAGCATAGACTATGCAGGATCAACAATAATTCAATCGTGGACTAAAAATAGTCCCATTACGTTATCAGTCAGCACGATTGGATAAAAAGAATTTAATCATAGAATTAGCGATCATTATTTGTCAGGCTAACCGCAGATAAATCGCACCTCCCGCCGGAAGTAAGGAATGGCTATGAAATCAGGACGCTATATTGGGGTAATGTCAGGCACCAGCCTGGATGGAGTGGATGTGGTACTGGCTGCCATTGATGAAAATATGGTGGCGCAGCAGGCCAGCTACTGCCATCCGATGCCACCAGAACTGCGTCAGGCGATTCTGGCGATATGTCAGGGACAGTCCCTGACGCTGTCGCAGCTCGGCCAGCTCGATACCCGCCTCGGCCAGCTGTTTGCTGAAGCGGTAGTGACATTAATGAAGCGCGAATCGCTTGAAGCCAGCGATATCACAGCGATTGGCTGTCATGGTCAGACCGTCTGGCATGAGCCGCAGAGTGACGCACCCAATACGCTGCAGATTGGCGATCATAATCAGATCGTGGCGGCCACCGGCATCACCGTGGTAGGAGATTTCCGCCGCCGTGATATGGCGCTGGGCGGGCAGGGCGCGCCGCTGGTGCCTGCCTTTCATCAGGCGCTGCTGATGGATGCTTCTGAACGCCGCATGGTGCTGAATATTGGCGGCATCGCCAATCTCTCGCTGCTGATCCCAGGTCAGCCGGTGCGCGGCTTCGATACCGGTCCCGGCAATATGCTGCTGGACGCCTGGATCTGGCGTAATCAGGCTCAGCCGTATGACAAAGATGCGCAGTGGGCGCGCAGCGGGTCGGTGATTCCGGCACTGCTGGAGGCGCTGCTACGTGAGCCCTGGTTTGCGTTGCCGCCGCCGAAAAGCACCGGGCGCGAACATTTCAACCTCAGCTGGCTGGAGCAGCATCTGCGCTATTTCCCGGGTCTGGCTGCGCAGGATGTGCAGGCTACGCTGGTCGAGCTGACCGCCATCACCATCACGCAGCAGGTGTTACTCAATGATGGCTGCGACCGTCTGCTGGTGTGTGGCGGCGGCAGCCGCAATCCGCTGCTGATGGCGCGACTGGCAGCGCATCTTCCGGGAACGGAAGTAACGACTACCGATGCGGCGGGTGTCAGTGGTGACGATATGGAAGCGCTGGCGTTTGCCTGGCTGGCTTTCCGCACGCTCTCCGGCCTGCCAGGTAATCTGCCTGCGGTGACGGGCGCACGGGAAAAAAGCGTGATTGGCGCAATCTTTCCGGCGAATTCACTCTATCGACGCTAAGCGCGGAGTCGGGGGCAATCTGCCCCCGCAGGATTACAGGCGGCCGTCAGGCGGCGCCGGAGAGATGCGTCAGGTTGCGAACGCCAGTAATCACCGAGGCAACCATGGTTTCACGTCGGGTAATCACCTCAACCTGATAAAACCGGCTGCGGTAGGCGATGGAATAGATAACGGGATGGTACTTATTACCTTCTCCGTAGCGGGAGTAGTGCGCTTCAAGCGCACGAGTCGCTGCGAGAATATGGGAAGGTTCTTTATCACCGCGGATGATTTGCTTCATTCAGTTCCTCAAATGCTGTCCCTGGAGTCACGTCGCACGCATGGCGCGTAGCGCTGGCCTAAACACTGAACATCTGACTGCTAAACATTTAATCACTGACTGGGTAATGACTGACTCTGCCGCGGGAAGATGACAGAAAGATGATCCCCCGGGGCTGTTAATTATTTAGCAGCCGCCGGGGGATCCAGCAAGGCAGGAAATCGCAAATTCATCCAAATCGCAGAGGCGGTCAGATCAGCTCTGGCCAGGCCACGGCGGCAACGCCATTGAGTACAGGTTTTGAGAACAGAAAGCCCTGAAACTGGGTCACGCCTGCCGCTTCAAGCCACATCCACTCTTCCGGCTGTTCAATACCCTCGGCGATAACACCGATCTCCAGCGAGGAGCAGCATTTCAGAATGGCATGAATGATCGCCTGCTTCGGCCCACTTTTATGCACATCAGCGATGATGGTACGGTCGATTTTAATCTTGTCGGGCTGAATGCGCGTCAGCAGCGACAGGCCGGCAAAACCGGCACCGAAATCATCCAGCGCCAGGCTGATGCCGGCCGCCTTCAGCTGCCTGATGGCGGCTTCAAAGGCCTCAGGCTGCGAGATAATTTCATTCTCGGTGAATTCAACCATGATCTGCTCTGGCACCAGTCCCTGCGCAGCAATCTCATCCAGCAAAAACGGGACGGCGTCGGGCACTTCCACCAGCGTCATCGGCAGCAGATTGATCGACAGAGTCATTCCCTCAATCCCCAGCTGCTTCGCCTGGGCGAAGGCGATCTTTTTCGACCTCAGATCGAGCTGATAGAGCTGCTCACGTGACAGTCGGGCAAAATAGTCGAGCGGCGGTTCACCCTGCGGGCCGCGCAGCAGCGCTTCCAGCGAGACGATTTCGCAGGCGAAGGGGTCAACGATCGGCTGAAAAGCAAAGCTGACCTCATCCGCAGCCACCAGCGATGCGTTGCCTTCACGCTGTTCTGACTCGTCACAGATAAACGTCCAGCCGCTGGCGGCCGGGATCTCAAAATAGTTCTCTTTTTCCCGCGCTTCGACAAAGGTGCGCAGGAACTGCAGTGCGCGATCGGCATAGGTCAGCTGATACTTTGTGGTGCACTTTGCCAGCACCGCCTCCAGTACCGTCTCTTTATCATGCAGCCGCAGATCGAACAGCTCCATACCGACGTGGCCAAAACGGCGTGCCGGGGCGTAATCGCGCAGCAGTTCGACCAGATTATGGTGGCGTGGATCCTGGCAAATCCGGCTGTAAACTGCATTGACCGCCGCCTCCGGACCTTCCAGCAGCTGGAAAAAATGGGTGCCATTGAATAATAAAATTCCGGTGACGCTTGAGGATTTATTGATTTTATTCGCTTTCCGCGCCAAACCATTCAGGATCTCAAGCGGCACATGTTCAGTAATGTGGCTGCGATAGATGATTGTCGACAACATAAAGGTTTCCGGAATTTTTTATTTTTTGTTATGGCACCTTACCAGAAGCTTCTTCCGGGGAAAACGAGGACCAGTACGTCTTTCTCACTCTGACTCTGTTTTAATCAACCGGCAGCGTGGTATTGCCCGTTCCCAGAGAGCGCTGCATAAAAACGGTATCCAGCCAGCGACCCTGTTTAAAACCTACCGAGCGCAGGATACCTGTCATCTCAAAGCCTGCGGCGCGATGTACGGCAATCGAGCCCTGGTTCTCGCTGTCGCCGACGTTGGCGATCAACTGGCGGAACCCTGCCTGCTCAGCCCAGCGGATTACATGGTTTAACAGGCGCGAACCGGCTCCGCGCTTCTGAAATCCGGGATCGATATAAATTGAGTCCTCCAGCGTATGCCGGTAGGCATGGCGCGGGCGATAAGGCGTCAGATAGCAGAACCCACGTACTTCTCCGTCGCTGACGGCGATAAACCACGGCAGGCCCGCCTGCTGAATCTTCCGCATCCGCTCGCCAATTTCTGCCGCGTCGGGCGGCACTGTCTCAAATGAGCCGGTGCCGTTAAGGACATGCCAGGCGTAGATCTGCTGAATCGCCGTGATGTGGCGTTCATCTGCCTCAAAAATTTCCATTATGCGGTTTTGCCCCGAAAGTCTGCACCTGGTGGAAAAACAACGGTATAGCGGGCGATGTGAGGGCGCAATATAAATATTACGCGCTCATGAAATTTTATGAGTGCGTCGTTCGCCAGGATTATTCCTGGCAGGAAGCAGATAAAAAATCACGTCGGTTTAGTGCCACTACTGAATGGTAATTAAGCCTATTCTGAAAACAGCGTCAGCCGGATGATCCGGGCCGGCATTAAGGCTATTATCTTCGCGGTTCTGATGGGGTTGATTTATTAAATGGAGGCGCAGCGTGATGCGATTTGTTGATTTTCTGAATAGTAAGCAGGGGCTGCGTGCAGCAAGAAATCACTGCTTTGAATTAAATGGTGTGGTACTGGGCCATTTTACTGCGTTATTCCTGCATGATAACCAGATTATTTTTACCAAAGATGGTAAGCAGTGTGCTGTGCCTTATTATCTGGGTCCCGAAGAAGATTTGCTTCAGCAGAAAATAAATCCACGCATTAAAAATATCCGCGCGATCTGAACGGACGCCGCGATGAGTTTATCGCTTCAGCCATAACACCTGCGTAATATTTCCTCATTCTCCGGGCGATAATATTGGCACTGTCTGGTAAATAGCATCGACGCTATTTCTAACTTCCCTGTTTTCTGCCAACCCATTCGTTTACGCCTGCTTATTTAGCCGACTCGCTGCTGTTCTGCGCGGGTGCAATAAACAGCAACAGCAGGGCGCTGACCGCAAACAGCGTCAATGCCGTACTGGCTCCCAAAGAGGCGTAGAGCTGACCAAACAGCAGCGATCCCGCTACCTGGCCCACCGCCAGCATAAAAAACAGGATGCCGACGCCGGTCGCCGGATCTTCAGCAGTGGCGCGTGCGCCCCACACCAGCAGCACGCCCGATAGCGTGACGTAACCTGCGCCACAGCAGGCAACCGCGATCGCTAAACCGGTGGATTCGCCCCGACTCCAGGCCAGCACCAGCAGTGGCACTGCCATCCCGCACAGTGAGAGCCGGTATACACCCTTCAGCCCGATACGGGCAGCGACCGGGCCGGTTGCCGCACCCACGATGCCTGCGCCTCCGGCAATCAGCCAGAGTAAGCGGGCGGTCTCTTCATCCACACCGACATGCTGTCGCAGCAGCGCTGACCCAAAGCTCCACCAGGCTGCACTGACCAGACCCGAAATCAACGCAATACTCATCAGCCGATGCATGGAGCGGCGATACAGCCGCTGGTGCCAGTGACGCACTCTGGTGGGACGACTGGCGGCGTGACCCGATAACACGCGCATCACCGGCAGCACACAGGCCAGCGACAGCAGAGCGAACAGCAGACAGGCGGCACGCCAGCCGCCGGGCAGAACGCTCAGGATGACCACCGTCAGGATAATGCCCGCGCTGGTGCCGGCATTGATCAGGGTATTGATGCGCGGCTGACCTGCAGCAGGAATTCGATCGCTGACCGCCGCCGCCAGAGCAGGTGAAGCCAGACCGGCACTCAATCCGGCAATAAAGAGTCCGGCCGCCAGCAGCAGCGTTGATGAGGCACAGGCGAGCAGCAGCAGACCCGCCGTCGCACTGAGTGAGGCCAGCAGCGCCGTCAGCCGGGTGCCATAGCGATCCGCCAGCGCGGCTGCGGTAAGAATGGTGAGGCAATATGCCACAAAGCTGCAGGCTGACAGCATACCCGCCTGCTGCGGGTTGAACGGGATCTCCGCTGAGATAGCGGGCAGCATCAATCCCCATGAGAAGCGCGCCATGCCATAGGTCACGGCGATCAGGCTGAAGCCGGTCAGCGCCAGCGCGATGGGCGATCTCATCCTGTCGCCCTGTTCTGAAGTAACTGACTGACGACCTGCGCCGCCTGTTGAGCAGCGGCGGGACCGGTAATCAGCGCCGTGGTAATGGCACCCTCAAAGAGTATCCAGATAGCATCACTCAGCGACTTATTTTCAGCACCACGCAGATGCGTCACACAATGGGTGATATAAGCCCGCATCGTGGCCCGGAAGGCCAGCGCCTGAGCGGCCAGTTCGCTGTCCCGCTCGGCATACTCTCCCCAGGCTTTAAGAAAGAAGCAGCCACGGGCACCGTTCGCTGCCGTCCACTCGCCCAGCACCCTGAACAGATGCGCTATCGCATCAGGCTGTTGCGGTGGCAGCAGATCGGCCATAAAGCGCTGCTCGCGCGCGTCGAGTACCGCTGCGGTCAGCGCTTCGCGTGAGGCGAAGTGATGATAGAGCGTGCGGGTAGAGACGCCCGCTTCGCGACAGATATTGTCGGTGCTGGTGGCGTGGAAACCGTGGGTGTAGAAGAGCCGCTCGGCGGCCTGGATGATATCGTTTCTCTTTTTCATGCTTTAAAAGTAAACCGATCGTTTTACTTTTTCAAGCCGGTCGCTGTTAATTACGCCCGCCGGTATTGATAAATCCCTGATGCCAGGGGAGCTGGCGTTCCGCTTAAAGGCACACTGTGCACCACTTTCACTCTTATTCAGGTTCAGTTTATCAATACTCATAAATACCCCTGCGGGGATGATATTTTTCAGCTTCTGCTCTAATCATATCTGAGTAGCGCGTCACCCATGGCGCGCGGATTGATTTTATAAACTATTGTTTTTTAAATTTTATTTTGTTTTTTGCTTTTTTAATGATGCATTAGCAGTATAAATGTAAGCGGGGCGACAGTGAGGGTGAGGGCGTTACAGCGCGTGGAATGCCTGAAGCGACATAAGCAATGAAAAAGGGCATATTCTCAAAGTCAGCCAGACTTACGCAATAAAGTGGTTTTAGGGATAATTCTCAGTTAGTTTAATAAAGCTTCAGATTACAAAAAAAACCTCTTACGAATTTTGGTTCGTTTTTTAAGATACATACAGCAACTATCAGGATGACTACCATGCTCAAAGCCAGCTACTATTATCTGTGCCCGCGTCCCATGGGTGGATGGATTTTACACAAAGAAGGTTGCGTTAATCTGTCAAAGAACGATAAACGCGTTTTTATTGGTTCGCTTTATACCCGCCAGCAGGCGCTGGCCGTGGCGAAAGTCCATCACGCTAATGCCATACTCTGTAATGCCTGCCTCAGCACTTTTATTTGCCCGACCAGCAGCAGCACGGCAATTAAACCGGCACGCGCGGCAACGCCAACCCGCCATACGCCAAAACATTAATTTGTATGCAGGCAGTTATTGTTCTGCTGTGGCAGAAGGATAATAAAGGGAATTAATGCTGCGGGCCGGTTAGAATAAAAAAAGGCAGCGTAAAGACGCTGCCCTGTTCTTTATTTAAGCCTGTTTAGGCTGGCCATTTGAAGCGGTAATTCCGCCATCGACCGGCAGATTAACGCCGGTAATATAACTGGCTTCATCGCTGGCAATAAAGAGAATGGCACGGGCGATATCATCCGCTTCACCGGCCCGGCGCAGTGGAATACGGTCGTAAAAGCGCTCCAGCAGCGCCTGATCCTGTTTGGCATCTTCGGTCAGATCGGTAAAGGTAAAGCCGGGACAGATTGCATTGACCCGTACGCCATCTGCGCCGTAGTCCATCGCCAGCGCACGGGTGAAGTTGGTAATCGCCCCTTTAGCCGCGTTGTAGATGCTCATGCCCCAGTCGCCGCCTAAACCGGAAACGGAAGAGATGTTAACCACGTTGCCTTTGCTCTTTAACAGGGCAGGCATGAAATAGTGTACGCCGTGGAAAACCCCATCAAGGTCAGTTTTCATCAGGGTTTTCCATGCGTCGAGGTCGACTTCATGGATGCGGCCCTGCACGATGACGCCAGCGTTATTTACCAGTACGTCAACACGGCCATACTTCTTCAGCACGGTTTCTGACAGCTGTTTAACCTGTGCGGCTTCTGAGACGTCGCAGGCAGCCACCAGGTGATCGCCTGGCGTCATGTCGGCCAGCGTCTCTTCCAGTTTCTGCGCGGTACGGCCCACCAGCACCACTGATGCACCCTCTTCAGCGAAGCGTTTTGCGCTGGCTTCGCCAATGCCGGATCCGGCACCTGTCACAACCACAACTTTCTGCGTAAATCTGGACATTATGCCTCCTTTTCAGCATCAATTCTCACTGTTAACAACCGGTTAAGCCTGGCAGCGATCGCCAGAAACACAAGCGCAGCGCGAAATGCGCTGCGCCAGATGACTGCTTTTTAACCGGGTGAGCGGCTATGGACGTCTGAACAGGGCGAAGCTGCGTCCTTCCAGTTCGAAATCCTTCTCTTTGGTGATCACCAGACCGCGCTTCGCGGTGTCGCTGGTGGTCAGTTCCAGCACCCAGCCGCCTTCACCAAACTGCGGGATCTGGAACGGTACATTGCCTTCAAACGGATTGAACAGCATCAGGACGTCGTGCCAGATGCCTTCCTCGGTCTGGAGGTCCGGTCGGCCGATATAGACGCCCAGCGTTGATCCCTCATCCCACTGCTCAGCCTGCTGGAAGCCGCCACCGGCGTTAAACCATTTGATATCCATGCCATCACGCCAGTTTTCACGGCGCAGTAACGGCTGCTGAGCACGTAACGTCAGGATCTGGCGGGTGAACTCGCGCAGCGCCTCGGCAGATTCCGGCAGGTTATCCCAGTGTACCCAGGAGATTTCGCTGTCCTGGCAGTAGCCATTGTTGTTGCCCATCTGGCTGCGGCCAAACTCGTCGCCCGCCAGCAGCATTGGCGTACCGTGTGAGAAGATCAGCGTGGCGAGGAAGTTGCGCTTCTGACGCTCGCGCACCGCGTTGATGCCTTCATCATCGGTCGGGCCTTCAACCCCGTAGTTGTAAGAGCGGTTGTCGTTGTGGCCGTCGTTGTTGTCTTCGCCATTCTCCGCGTTATGTTTGTCGTTGTACGACACCAGATCGTTGAGGGTGAAGCCATCGTGCGCGGTGATAAAGTTGACGCTGGCCCATGGACGACGACCGTGCTGATCGTAGAGATCGCCGGAACCCAGCAGGCGGGCGGCAAAGTCTGTGGAGACGTTGTTGCCTTTCCAGTAGTCACGCACCGTATCGCGATACTGATCGTTCCATTCTGCCCAGCCTGGCGGGAAGCTGCCCACCTGATAGCCGCCCGGACCGATATCCCAGGGTTCACCAATCAGCTTTTTCTGCGACAGGACCGGGTCCTGCATGATGGCATCGAAGAAGCCGCCGCGCGGGTCAAAACCATCAGGCTCGCGACCGAGAATGGTACCCAGATCGAAACGGAAGCCGTCGATATGCATTGATTCAGACCAGTAACGCAGCGAATCGAGCACCATCTGCAGCACACGCGGATGCGAGGTGTTGACGGTATTACCGGTACCGGTGTCGTTGATGTAATAGCGATGCTGGTCTGGCAACGTACGGTAATAGGAGAAGTTATCGATGCCTTTAAACGACAGCGTTGGCCCCAGCTCATTCCCCTCTGCGGTGTGGTTGTAGACCACGTCGAGGATCACCTCAATACCGGCATCATGGAAGGCTCGCACCATGTCACGGAAGCCCTGAATGCCGCGCGGCCCGAAGTAGCGGGTGGCGGGGGCAAAGAAGTTCAGCGTGTTATATCCCCAGAAGTTTTTCAGCCCTTTATCCAGCAGGTGCTGGTCATCCGGGAACCAGTGTACCGGCAGCAGTTCGACCGAGGTAATGCCCAGGCTTTTGATGTAGTCGACAGTCGATTTGTGGCTCATGCCGTCAAAGGTGCCACGCATTTCAGGTGGCAGGGCGGTGTTGAGCTGCGTGAAGCCCTTAACGTGGGTTTCATAGATGACGGTTTTCGGCCACGGCACATTCGGGCGGTTTTTATCCTGCCAGTCGAATTCGTTGGGATCGATCACCCGGCACTTTGGCGTAAACGGCGCGCTGTCGCGGCTGTCGAAGGTCAGATCTTTATCGTCATGATAGAGATCGTAAGCGAAGTGCGCCTCGTTCCACGCGATGTCTCCCGCCAGTTCACGGGCGTAGGGATCGAGCAGCAGCTTGTTCGGGTTAAAGCGATGACCATTTTCCGGGTCATAAGGGCCATAAACGCGATAGCCATAGAGCGCGCCGGGCTGCAGGCCCGGAATATAGCCGTGCCATACTTCATGGGTATATTCCGGCAGCTCCAGACGGGCAATTTCCGTTTTACCGCTGGGATCGTACAGACAGAGTTCAACCCGCTCGGCGTGGGCGCTGAACAGGGCGAAGTTCACGCCCTGACCATCAAAGTTGGCCCCCAGTAAATGGCTGTATCCCGCCGTAATTTCAAAACGCTGACTGTTTGACATTTATGCCTCGTTATTCAATGAACAGATTGACGCGTAATAAAAAAAGTTCTTTCCGTAAATCACTGTGCCACCAGCACGGCACACCACTGCGATGCCAGCCCGGTAAGCGGCAACTGGTCGCCCGCAGCCACCGTTTTACCGGTCAGCACATCCTGGTAGCGGCGCTGGCCCAGTGCGGTGGGCAGCGCAATGACCGTGTCAGCCCAGCGCGCAGCGGGCGGCTGGTCGAGATTCGCCGGCAGCTGGTTAAAGACCCGCCGTGACACAACCACTATCACCGCCTGATCCTGTCCGGTGCGGGCAAAGGCCAGCACATTATTCTGCTGCTCGCCCTCTGCCGACAGTGCCAGATAGTCACCGTGGCGGAACAGGGCAGGCTGCTGCTGACGCAGTGTCAGCAGCTTCACAATCGCCTGCTGATTGACCTGACCGCGCAGCCAGTGCGCCTCGCTGCCGTCGTGCTGTGGCGCGTTAAGCATCGCCGCCAGCGCGTCGAAATCGGGTTCGCGGCGGTTATCGGGATCGACCAGGCTGAAGTCCAGGGCCTCGCTGCCCTGATAAATATCGGGTACGCCAGGCGCCGTAAGCTTCACCACAGTCTGGGTCAGGCTGTTAACCAGACCGGCACGCATAAAGGGTTGCAGCGACTGGCAGAAGTCACTGAGGAAGCTGCTGCTGGCGGGCGCAAGCAGGTGACGGGCATAGTCCAGCACTGCCTCCTCATAGGCGTCGTTGTTGTCGGCCCAGTCGGTACGCAGCTTGGCTTCACGCAGCGCTTTTTCCACATAGACCACAAAGCGGGCTTCCAGCGCCGCCAGACCTTCCGCATCCTGCGGCTGCAGGGTGGTTGGCCAGACGCCCGCCAGCGCTTCATACAGCATCCACTCCACGGCCGGTTCGGGTGCCGGACCATCTTTCAGGCGTACGACCTTATCGTGGTTCATCTCCCGCCAGCGGTTGACGCATTCCGCCCAGCGTTGCGGCGCTTCGGTAAGGGTATAGAGTCGCGCACGCGCATCTTCACCGCGCTTGGTGTCGTGTGTGGAGGTGCCCGACAGCGCATCGGGCTGATGTTCGCGCCGCGCCTGCATTTCAGCGTGAAACTGATCCAGCGAGAAGTGGCGCGCCAGCGGTTCAGCGCCCACTTCATTCAGCGCCAGCGCCATGTGCTGACGGAAGAAGAGGGTATCTTCCACCGATTTCGCCATCAGCGGTCCGGTCAGCTGCTGGAAGCGGGTGCGGAATTGCGTGGCATCGTCGCGAGCGGAGTCGGCAACCTCTGCGCGCAGAATATGGGTCAGGAAATCAAGCGCCTGGCTGTCGGGCGCATGGGCACTGGCTTTGACCTCGCTGACCACCTGTTGCAACAGCGCGGTGTCGGCTGGGGTCAGGCCCTGCGGCGTACCGTAGGTGCGATAGACCGGGAACGCCACCAGCAGTTCACGCAGCGCATTCTTCAGTTCCGCTTCCGGCTGTGGCGTGCCTTCTGCGTCGGCAATCTTCAGTGCCAGCTGCAGTAACCGGTTAAATTCACCGGCAAAATTGCGGTTTGCCATCAACAGTTTGGCGGCGCGCAGCTCCGCTTTCATATCAACGGTTTTACCGATGACGGCCTGATACGCTTTGCGCAGTCCGCTCAGCTGATCGCTGTCGACCAGCAGATTGGCGAGTGCGGCCATAAATTCATATCCGGTGGTGCCGGAAACCGGCCATGCATCAGGCAGCTGTTCATTGTCACCCAGGATTTTCTCCACGGTGAGATAGCAGTCGGGACCGGCAGCCTGGCGTAACTGTTCCAGATAGCCGTGCGGATCGGCCAGGCCATCCACGTGGTCGACGCGTAATCCCTGCACCGCACCGCTGTGAACCAGTTCCAGGATCAGCTGATGCGCGGCATCAAAGACCGTTTTGTCTTCCACGCGCACGCCTACCAGACCGGTCACTTCAAAGAAGCGGCGGTAGGAGAGATCGTTGGGCGCATCGCGCCACGACATCAGCCGCCACGGCTGCTGGTCATGCAGTTCAGCAATCTCCGCCGCGTCGCGCAGGGCGAGCACTGCTTCTTCCCGATCCTGCCAGGTCTCAGGTGCCAGCGGATAGAAATTGTCGAAGTAGGCCAGCGCCGGTTTGCCGGTCTGCGGATCGCGCTTCACGCTGATCTCGCCGTTGGCCAGCACCGCCTCAAAGGTGTCACCGAGGAACGGCAGCGTCAGGCGGCGTGACCAGTCGATATCGAAGTAATGCGCATAGCGGCTCTGTTCGCCATGCTCAATGACGTCGCGCCACCACGGGTTCTCCAGCGAGGCGGCCATATGGTTAGGCACGATGTCGAGGATCAGCCCCAGCCCGGCCGCTTTCAGCGCGGCAGCCATGCGATCAAATCCTTCACGGCCGCCAATCGACGGCTCGATCTGGTTAACGTCGGTCACGTCATAGCCGTGGGTCGATTCAGCAGTAGCGCTGAAGATCGGTGACGCGTAAAGATGGCTGATACCCAGCTGTTTCAGGTAGGGCACCAGCGCCGCCGCACGGTCAAACGTCATGCCGTTGCGGAACTGAATGCGGTACGTTGCGGTTGGAATATTCATTCTGCTTCTCTCTTAGCCAGGCGAACCACGATAGCGTTGGGAATCAGTTCGCTGGCGGCCTGCGGCCAGGCAAACAGCGTTTCGCCTGGCAGATCGGGGATCGGCTGTGTGCTGTTGCCGACGTTCAGCGCCAGTGACAGCGTGCCCTGCGGGAAGTCCCAGCGCACCGCGAGGAAACCTTCCGCCGTTTTCACCACCTGACCTGCATCGCCACCGGCGGTCTGCAGCAGCGGCACGATATGTTGCTGACGCAGGGCCAGCAGCTGACGCGTCAGCGCCAGCCACTGCTGACCTTCCGGCGTTTCTGTTCGCTGCCAGTTAAGCTTCGACTGTTCAAAGGTGGTGACATCGTTAGGATCCGGCACGGTTTCGCCGTGACCGGCATGGCCTTCAAACTCTCTGGCGCGACCTTCACGCACCGCTTTGGCCAGATCGCCGTGGAAATCGGTGAAGAACAGGAACGGCCGGGTTTCGCCATACTCTTCACCCATAAACAGCAGCGGAATATGTGGCGAGACCAGTAACATCGCCAGCAGCACCTGGGTGCGCTCTGCGCCGGCCAGGCTGATGAGCCTTTCGCCCTGCGCACGGTTGCCCGTCTGGTCATGGTTCTGGATGAAGTCGACAAAGGCGACCGGCGGCTGGCTGCTGCTTTTCACGCCGCGTGGTTCACCCGACTGCGGCGAGACTTCGCCCTGATAGACAAAGCCTTCTGCCAGCGCCCGCGCTACCCGCTGTTCCGGCTGGTCGGCGAAATCCTGGTAATAGGCGTGGCTTTCACCGGTTGCCAGCACATGCACGGCGTTGTGGAAGTCATCGTTCCATTCGCCAGTAAACAGCGGAGCGTCCCCGTTTTCGTCACGCGGATGCAGGAAGGTAACGTTACGGCAATCTTCGGTGGTCAGATGAATAGGGCGATCGGTAATCGAGGCGCGGATGCGCTCAGCAATGTCAATCAGCACATGCTTGTCGCTGGGATCGTCAATCTGATCGATGGCGTCAAAGCGCAGGCCATCCAGATTAAACTCCTGCAGCCAGTAGAGCGGCGCTTCCACGATATAGCGGCGCACCGCATCAACGTCATAGGCGATACCGGCGCCCCACGGCGTCTGGCGCGCTTTGTGGAAGAAGTCTGGTGAGAGCAGCGGCAGATAGTTGCCCTCCGGGCCGAAGTGGTTCAGCACGATATCCAGCACTACCGACAGACCGTGGCCGTGTGCTGCGTCAATAAAGGCTTTAAAATCATCGGGTGTGCCGTAGGCAGCATGCGGTGCATAGAGCAGCACGCCATCGTAGCCCCAGCCGCGATTCCCGCCGAACTGCGACACCGGCAGCACTTCAATCATGGTAATGCCGGTTTCAGCCAGCGTTGGCAGCTTCTCAATCGCCGCCCGGAAGGTGCCCTCAGGCGTAAAGGTGCCGATGTGCAGTTCATAGACCACCGACTCCTGCCATGGACGACCCTTCCAGCTCGTGTTCTGCCACTGATAAGCGTCAGGATCGATCACCAGCGACGGGCCATTGACCTCTGCTTTCTGAGCGCGGGCGGCGGGATCGGGCACCGCTGTACCATCGGCCAGCACATAATCATATTCGGCATTGGCTGCCACACCAGCGACCTGAGTTTCAAACCAGCCGTCAGCCTGCGGCGTCATCTCAATGTCTTTACCGGAGAGCCGCAGCGTCACGCGTTGCTGACCGGTTGCCCAGAGGCGGAAACGCACCTCGTCGCTGGCAACCCGTTCAGCGCCCCAACTTTTAAAAAAAGATTTGGATTCCATTCAGTTGCCTCATTTAGCCTGGAAATGCGCGATGGTGGCCACCGCACGAAAAGGATGTCGATGACGCAAGCGTCAAAAAATCTTAAAGCTATCAGCGAGACCAGGAGGCCAGGTGGGCTGGCGCGTCTCTTCAGTCAGAAAGCCGGACTGGTATTCAGCGTGGTGTGGCGGAAAACGGGCCGTGAGACCGCTTCCACGCGGCATACAGTGAGTAATCATAGACTAAGATGTTGCAATCGCAGGGCGGCGGGGGGTAGAGAGGCATTAATTTGCGTTAATTGCTGTGAATCTGCATCCGGCAGGGCGAAAGCAGGAGCCAGGCGCAGAAAAGCCTGCCAGATGGCGCCGATTCGCTATAAGCTTATGCGCGATGGCGCAGGTCGCTCCGGATGACCTGCGGCGCTGAACACTTCAGAAGGATGTTACGTGAGGAAAAGAGTTCTGTTAGCCGCGTTGTTGTTGCTGCTCTCCGCCTGTTCTAACCGGGTCGGACACAGGCTGGACAGCAGTAATCTGCAGCAAATTCATGCCGGTCAGACCACCAAAGCCCAGCTGATCGCGCTGTTTGGTCAGCCTGACAGTGAAACGCCTTACCCGGACGGGCAGCGGTTGCTGAAGTGGAACTACAGCGAGGCGCGCACCCTGAATACCACCGAAGGGCAGACGCTGACCGTGCAGATGAAAAATGACAAAGTGCTGAACTATGCGCTGAGTAAAAGTTAATGCGCTGAGCAAACGTGAATCACGGCGGCGGCAGATCGCCACCGCGCATTCTGGTTACTGCCCGCCGCTCTGCTGTGCATCCCGGCTGTCGGGGCGCGGCTGAGCCAGACGGGCAAAATCGGATCCTGCCGGATGCTGATAAATCTGCAGCTCAAAGTGGCGGGCCATCGCGTAGATATACTCAAAGATCGCTGCCTGAGTATTTTCATAATCGGCCCAGAAAATAGAGGAGGTGAAGCAGTAGATCTCCACCGGCAATCCATCCGGCGACGGTTTCAACGGTCGCACCACGATATACATCTCTTTCTGAATGTCGTCACGCTGCGCCAGCCAGGCGGTCAGGTATTTACGGAACACCATCAGATTGGTGATGCCGTTCTCCATAAACCAGCGGTCGCCCACGGCATTGATATCACGCCCATCCAGCAGCTCAGTGATCGATTCGCCAGCGAGGCGGATCTGGCTCATCGCCTGCAGCATCTCCTGATTCACAAAGGTGATCGACTTCTGGTCAAGATAAAAGCTGCGCATGATGCGGCGTGCGCCCGAGGAGAACATCGCCTGCCAGTTGGTGTAGGTCTCGGTCAGGAAGTTCTTGGTCGGGATGCGCGAAATGGTGTTGTCCCAGTTGCGGATGGTGATGGTATGCAGGGCAATATCGATCACTTCACCACTGATATTTCTGTCCGGCATCTCAATCCAGTCGCCCAGTTGCAGCACATCGTTAGAGGAGAGCTGAATATTCGCCACCAGCGACAGCAGCGTATGCTGGAAAATCAGCATCAGCACCGCGGCGACCGCACCCAGCGAGGAGATGATAATCGCCGGCGACTTGTTGGACATAATCGCCAGAATCATGATCGCGGCAATAATATGCACCAGAATTTTTCCGATCTGGATATAGCCTTTGATCGAGTGATTCTTGCGTTTTGATTTGCGCGAATAGGAGTTGTTAACAATCTCCAGCACTTCGTTGAAGAAGATCGACAGATAGACAAAAAACAGGATGCCGCAGATGGTCTGAATCGCCACTTTCAGATTTTCAGGCAGGCCCGGCATAAACTGCAGGAAATTGTAGACCACAATCACCGGCACAAAATTTGACAGCTTCTGAGAGAGGCGGACATCTTTATCCAGCGGCACGCCCTTTTTGTGGCTGCTGAAAAAGACCTTCCTGATCACTTTGACGATGAAAAATTTGCAGATCAGGTGAGTGACCATCCCGGCCATAATCAGCAGCAACAGGCTGAAGCTGATCGACAGTACCCTGTTTCCCTCAATAAAACTCATCAGACTCTGAATGTAATGCATGATAACCACGTGCAAAAAAGATAAGGGGCGAATTCAACCACAGCACGGGGACGGTTGTTAAGCGCCGAATGCGTTCAGGCTGAGCCGCACCGCTTTTTTTGCGTAACGGCGCGCTGGCAGCACCCTCCATCCTGCGGATTGTTACCCTCTCTGGTGCAACACTCAGATAAACGCCGCGCTGGCCGATAACAGCTTTATCTCCTCTGATATGAGCCTGCGGACATGCTTAAAAATCTTAAAATCACTCACGGTATCGCTGCTGTTCTGGTGGTCTTTGTGACGTTACTGACCCTGACCGGATTTCTGTTCTATAACGGCGTCTCAAAAGCCGACAAAAACTTCGTGGCGGCAGAGCAGCTTACGCTGCAGCAGCAGCATCTGAGTGACGCGGTAAAAACCCTGATTAAAACCCGCGTCACCATCAACCGCGTGGCAATCCGTTTCCTGAAAAATCAGCAGGATCCAAAATCACTGGCAGCCATGGCTGCGCTGCTGGAGCAGGCTGGAAAGTCTGCTGCTGCTGCCGATGCGGACTTCAAAGCCTGGCAGGCGCTGCCGCGCAAAGAGGGCCAGGGTGAAGCCCAGGCGACGCAGGTGCAGACCGCCTACCAGCAGATGCGTGACACCATGCTGGCCTCCATTACCTTTCTGAAGCAGGGCAACTATGCGGGCTATGGCAACCTTGAAGCGCAGGCGGCGCAGGACCAGCTCGACAGTGCTTATGAGGCCTGGCGTGCAGTGAACATCCAGCTGATGAAAGCGTCCTCGGAGCATAACCAGCGTAGCCTGACGGATGCGCTCTGGGCGCTGCTGACTATTGGCCTGATCACCGGCGTGATTGGGGTCGCGGTCTGGATTGGGCTGCAGAAATTGCTGATTGGCCCACTGGGCAGGCTGACCGGCCATATGCGCGCCATTTCGGGCGGTGATCTGACCTCTGATATTCAGCATGAAGGCCGCAATGAGATGGGACTGCTGATTCAGGAGCTGCAACAGATGCGCGATGCGCTGGTGGTGACCATTACCTCGGTCGATGACGCCACCCGCTCTATCTTTACCGGTGCAGCGGAAATCTCAGCGGGCAGCACCGATCTCTCTTCCCGTACCGAACAGCAGGCTGCCGCGCTGGAACAGACCGCAGCCAGTATGGAGCAGCTCACCTCAACGGTGAAACTCAATGCAGACAATGCGCAGCAGGCGACCACGGTAGCGAAAGAGGCTTCAGCCACGGCCATGCAGGGCGGTGAGACTGTCGCCCGGGTCATCGCCAACATGGATCAGATCAGCGAAAGCTCGAATCAGATCGCCGGTATCATCGCCATTATCGACAGTATTGCCTTCCAGACCAATATTCTGGCGCTGAACGCCGCCGTTGAAGCCGCGCGTGCCGGTGAACAGGGTCGTGGATTTGCAGTGGTAGCGGGTGAAGTGCGCTCGCTGGCCGGACGCAGCGCCAGCGCCGCGCAGGAGATCCGGGGACTGATCGACCGCTCAGCCGAGCGGATTAAAACCGGTGCCGGTCATGCTTCTCAGGCGGGCGTCGCGATGGAGAGCATCGTGACGTCGGTGAGTCGTGTCACGCAGCTGATCGAAGAGATTGCGGCCTCCTCGACTGAACAGACCCGTGGCATTGAGCAGGTCTGCAAAGCGGTCTCGGAAATGGATGGTGTGACGCAGCAGAACGCCGCGCTGGTGGAGGAGTCCGCGACTGCCGCCGCCTCACTGGAAGAGCAGGCGAGCTACCTGCGTAAAACGGTATCGGTATTCAAAACCGGCACTTTGCAGGTGGCGTTCTCTGCTGCGCCGGTGGCGAAAGCCCTTGCCGTGCCAAAACTTCAGCCTGCCCGCCTGGCGGACAATGATAACTGGCAGACCTTCTGATAAAAAAAACCGCCCCAAGGGCGGTTTTTTATTTTGTGACGCGGCATGCGGCATCGTGCCGCTGACATCAGGCCGGGACGGACTGTGCCTTCTGGCTGCGCGACCAGACGCGGTGCGCTTTCATCGCCTGAGTGAACTCAGACATCAGCGCGCTCTCCGCCGAGTCGCCCTGCACAATACCTTCTTCCTGATCCGCATCTTCCAGACCAAACTGCGCTTTAAAGCGGCGCGCTTCGCCCACCAGACCAATCACCTTGAGGTGCTTGTAGGCTTCCAGCAGGAAGTAACGGGCATCGCCGCTCAGCAGCAGGGCATCGATATTGCCATCCGGCACCATCACCGCATCAAAGGTCAGAGAGGGCAGACCGGCGAACGTCGCATCGACCGGCAGCACTGAACCATCATCGGCGCGCACCTGGCCCATATGCGGAGCCAGCAGTTTGGCGTGAACACCCACCGCTTTCAGCGCCTGCAAAATCGCCAGCACATCAGCCGCCTTCACACCATCGCTGAGTAGCAGTGCGACCTGACGACCTTTAATCTCGCCATCCGGAATGGCGTAGAGGCTCAGGCTGTCATCTTTGGTCAGGCCATTCACCGGCGCAGGCGGCTGAATGTTGAGCTGCTCATCCGTCAGAGCGAGTCCCAGGTTATCCGCCACGCCCTGCGCCAGTTTCGTATCAATGCGTGCCAGATGATCCACCACACGCTCACGGATATAAGCACGCGCCACTTTACTCAGTTCAAACGAGTAGGCACCAATGATGTGCTGCTGCTCGACTTCAGTCTGGCTCAGCCAGAACAGGCGCGGCTGCGCATAATACTCACCAAATGAGGGGCTGCGCTCGCGCACTTTATGGCCCTCAATCCGCTCCTGATAGCTCTCGAAGCCGCCGCCTTCTGCAGCAGGTGGAGTTTCACGCGGCCAGTTATCGTTGATCGAGTTCGGCTCGTAGTTCGCCGGATTGGTGTCAATATCCTGACGATGCATGCCCTGACGCTGGAAGTTATGGTACGGGCAGGTCGGACGGTTGATCGGGATCTCATGGAAGTTCGGTCCGCCCAGACGACTGATTTGCGTATCGGTATAGGAGAACAGACGCCCCTGCAGCAGCGGATCGTTGGAGAAATCGAGGCCCGGCACGATATGACCCGGGTGGAACGCCACCTGCTCGGTTTCAGCAAAGAAGTTGTCCGGGTTACGGTTAAGTACCATCTTGCCGACAATCTCAACCGGCACCAGTGCTTCCGGGATCAGCTTGGTGGCATCCAGAATATCGAAGTCAAATTTGAACTCATCCTCTTCCGGGATCAGCTGCAGGCCCAGTTCATATTCCGGGAAATCACCCGCTTCAATCGCTTCCCACAGATCGCGGCGATGGAAATCGGGATCGCGACCGGTCAGTTTCTGTGACTCGTCCCACAGCAGCGACGCTTTACCGGCCACCGGCTTCCAGTGGAAACGGACAAAGGTCGCTTTACCTTCTGCGTTAATCAGGCGGAAGGTGTGAATACCAAAGCCTTCCATGGTGCGATAGCTGCGCGGAATACCCCGGTCAGACATCGCCCAGATTACGTTGTGCATGGTTTCCGGCTGCAGAGAGACGTAATCCCAGAAGGTGTCATGGGCGCTCTGGCCCTGCGGGATTTCGTTATGCGGTTCCGGCTTAACGGCGTGCACAAAGTCAGGGAATTTATGCGCATCCTGAATAAAGAACACCGGCGTGTTGTTGCCCACCAGGTCAAAGACACCCTCTTCGGTGTAGAACTTGGCGGCGAAACCGCGAATGTCACGCACGGTATCAGCCGATCCGGCACCGCCCTGAACCGTGGAGAAACGCACGAAAACCGGCGTGGTCTGCTCGGGATCGCTGAGGAACTGCGCTTTGGTCAGATCTTTCAGGGAGCGGTAAGGCTGAAAATAGCCATGTGCGGCTGAGCCACGGGCATGAACAATACGTTCCGGGATACGCTCATGGTCAAAGTGCGTGATTTTCTCACGCATAATAAAGTCTTCCAGCAGCGTCGGACCGCGCGAACCGGCACGCAGTGAGTTTTGATCGTTGGCGATGCGTGTGCCCTGGTTGGTGGTGAGGGCGCGGTCGGTGCCGTTTTTGCGGCTGGCTTCAAGCTGGTCAAGTTTGGCGTTGTGCGTCTGAGGCGCTTTCAGGCTGCCTGGGGCGGTGGGCTGCTTGCCTGGCGGAGTCGGTTCGGCTGGGGGCTGATGCGAACCATCTTTTGGTGCCAGTGAACCCAGACCCGGCTCTGAGGATTCCGGACCGGTGGTCGGGGCGCGCTCGCTCAGGGGTTTCTTCTCTGTTTCTTTCGACATTAATTCATGCTCCAGCTGTTATTTTACTTTCGACGACACTAAATATAGAACAACCTGAACAATACTGAGGTTAAATCGGGCATTTAACTGTGACGACTGTGCGTTTTTTGTCCGCCAGAAATGCGCACTTATCTCTCAATCCGGATTATCGCTTCGCTTATTCATGCCTTGTGCCGTCTGGCTTAAAGGCATTCCAGCCCGCGCCTGCTATACGGAAAGTGTGCTTTCAGAGGATGCAGAATCTGCCGCCGCAGGAGGTGCTCATTGCCTGATGCAGGGCGTTAACCGATTAATAAAATTAATGCTGGCGTTTGCTGCTTTTGGTTGAATTTAGAAATGTTATATCATAACATTTCATTTTGTAACGTTGACCGGGGTATCAGACTTTGATGAATCATGCAGGTAAATGGATTGGGCTACTGGGCGCACTGTTAGTCAGCCAGCCGTCGCTGGCACATGGCACGCATGCACATGGAAAACCGTTGTCGGCCCTGGAGCAGAAAGCGGCAGAAGGGGTTTTTGCTGACAGCGATGTGAAAGATCGTCCGCTCGCTGACTGGGATGGCCTGTGGCAGTCGGTTTATCCGCTGCTGCAAAGCGGGGAGCTGGACCCGGTCTGGCAGAAGAAAGCGCAGCAGGATCACAGCAAAACGGCAGAGGAGTATAAAGCGTATTACCGCAAAGGCTACGCCACCGACGTCGATACCATCGGTATTGAAAATGGCGTGATGGAGTTCCACATCGGCGACCAGGTCAGCGCCTGCCACTACCGGTATGCGGGCCACAAAATCCTGACCTATGCCTCAGGTAAAAAAGGGGTGCGCTACCTGTTTGAATGCCAGGACGCGGGCAGCAAAGCGCCGAAATATGTGCAGTTCAGCGACCACACCATCGGGCCGCGTAAATCTGCCCATTTCCATATCTTTATGGGCAACGATTCTCAGCAAGCCCTGCTGGCAGAAATGGATAACTGGCCGACCTATTATCCTTACCAGATGATGAACTCACAGGTCGTGGAGGAGATGCTGCACCACTGAGTGCCGGGCCGGTGTCAGATGCTCCGCGGATCAGAGCTGTTTCGCAAGGATAGCGACTGGATTCATTTCCCCCGTTTGAGGAAATATAGATCCTTGAGTTAAGTTAACTCATGAGTTAACTTAACTCCAACGGAGGATCTATGTTTGAGATAACGATACACAAGGACGCGCTCACTGAAATTAAGGCAATGCCAGAGATGCTCCGGGCTAAGCTGGCCCGGCAAATAGATAAACTGGCTGCCCGTGGAACTGATTTGAGAGAGCCGGATACCAAACCGTTAGGGTCGGGTTTTTTTGAGCTCAGGGCGAAGGCCAATGAGATTGGGCGAGCGGTGTATGTTTACCAGAAAGGCAGACGTATTTTTATCCTGAAAGCTTTTGTGAAAGAGACAAAGAAAACGCCAGCAGCAGTCATGACGGCAGCGGCGCACCGTTTAGAGGAGATGTTAAACGATGAGTAAGAAATCAGTTGCGTGGACGACGGCCCGCAAAGAAATTTTATCTGATCCGGCTGTTCGCGAACATTACGAGGCAGAAGTTCGGGCAGAGCACTTGCGCGAGCAGTTAGCCAAATGGCGGGAAAGCGCCGGAATGACCAGCGCTCAGGTCGCGGAGGCGCTCGGTGTCAGCCCGTCGGCAGTGTCACGCACCGAGCGTCGCGCAGATAAAGCCACAGTTGAAACACTCGCCCGCTATGCCCGTGCCTGTGGCGTTGAAAATCCCCAGATCTCTCTTTGATTGAGAGATGACGGCAGGTGCCAGAACAATGCTGGCCCTGCTATTTATCTTGCCTGCTATCAAGCAAACTTTCTTTCCGGTGCACACGTATCCCCTCCACGGGTTTTATCCCACCCAGGCCGGGCGGCGCGAGGCGGGTATACCCTTAACCACACGGTGATACGAATCCTCAACCAGCTGCTGAATCAAGCCAGGCGAGAGGTCGTCACCGGGATAGGCCGTGATCCAGTGACGTTTATTCATATGATAACCGGCGGTGATCGAGGGATAGATCACCCGGTGCAGCTCTGCCTGCTGCGGCTCGCATTTCAGGGTGATAATCGGCACACCCCGCAGTTCGGTCAGCAGTAAAAACACTTTTCCACACACTTTATAGACCTGATGTTCCGGCCCGAATGGATAGCTGCATTCAGCGGCGGGCAGCCGCTCAGCCGCTTCAATGGCGATGCGCTGGATCTCATGGCCCTGCATAGTGAGTCTCCCTGTAATTATTCAGCCTGAGTCTGCGGCCCGCGACTGGCTGGTCGCCAGGGGCCTGTTACACTTCTGATAAGCATAAATCAGGAGCAGACATGAAATTAGGCTTTGCATGTAAGTATCTCAACAGCGATGGCAAACAGTTTTTCCCGCTTCGCGCCACCACCCGTAAACGGTTTCTGAGTTTATCGCACGATGAACGTCATCAGCTGATCTATGAGATTACCGTCACTAACCTCAACAATCTCTACCTGACGCTTGAGCATCTGGCCACCTTACCTGAGCCACTCAGGATGATGCGTATTGGCAGCGATCTGTTACCGCTCTATACGGTTCCCGAGGCCACGCCACTGTTTACCGCATTTCTGCCCGAACTCTATCCGCTCTTTGCCCGCTGTGGCGAGCTGGCGCGGGCGCATCACATCCGGCTCTCATTCCATCCAGGACAATATACCGTGCTCGCCTCCGATAATCCCGATGTGGTAGTGCGCGCGCTGGAGGATGTGGAGTATCACACGCTCTGCGCCTGTCTGATGGGATATGGCAAGACCTTCCAGGATTTTAAAATCAACATTCATATGAACGGCAAGGCGGGATTCGACGGTTTCAAACGGTCGTTTAATCAGCTCAGCCCGGAAGCGCGGCGGATGCTGACGGTGGAGAATGATGAGATCTCCTGCTCGCTGGATGACGTGCTGCAGGCAGCGCCACTCTGTCCGGTGGTGCTGGATATTCACCATCACTGGGTAAAAGAGAGTGAGTTTATTCAGCCGGATGACGCGCGTGTTGCCAGAGTGATCGATTCGTGGCGCGGCGTGCGGCCGGTGCTGCACTATTCGATTTCGCAGGAGGGGATGATTCCGCAGGAGGGCTGGCCCGATCAGCAGCAGCTGGGCGTGAGCAAAAGCAAACTGCGGGCGCACTCTGACTACTTCTTTAATCCGACGCTGAATGCGTGGGCACTGTCGTTTCAGGATTTCGATATCATGTGCGAAGTGAAAATGAAGAATCTGGCGCGGGAACAACTCTACCAGTGGGGGATAACACAGAAGCTGATAGCTAATCCCCTGGCCGAAGCGACCAGGGAATCGGCGAACGTTAAATAATGGCCACACCGCCCGTCACGGCGATGGTCGCTCCTGAAATGTAGCTGGCTTCATCACTGGCCAGCATCACATAGGTTGGTGCCAGTTCAGCAGGCTGACCGGCACGCTGCAGCGGCACTTCGCTGCCAAAGTTCTTCACCTGTTCAACCGGCATGGTCGACGGGATCAGTGGCGTCCAGATAGGGCCGGGCGCGACCGCATTGGCACGGATACCTTTTTCAGCCAGTAAGGCTGCCAGGCCGCCAGAGAAATTAATAATGGCGGCTTTGGTGGCGGAGTAGGCGAGCAGCTTCGGTTTCGGTTGGTCAGCATTGATCGAGGCCGTATTAATGATCGATCCACCAGCAGGCATATGCCGTGTTGCCGCTTTAGTGATGTAAAACATCGCGTAAAGGTTGGTCTTCATGGTCCGGTCAAACTCTTCGTCGCTGATCTCATCCAGCGATTCGCGCGTCATCTGATACGCCGCGTTGTTCACCAGAATATTAATCTCACCAAAGGCTTCGACGGCTTTATCGACCAGGGCGTTGCAGTGTGACGCCTCAGTAATATCGCCAGGCACCAGAACCGCTTTCTGTCCCGCTTCTTCAACCAGCCGGGCGGTATCCTGCGCATCCTCATGTTCATCAAGATAAGAGATCAGGACATCGGCCCCTTCCCGGGCAAAGGCAATGGCGACGGCCCGGCCAATGCCGGAATCGCCACCGGTAATAATGGCTTTTTTCCCCGCCAAGCGGCCGGAGCCCTGATAACTCTGCTCGCCGTGATCGGGCTGAGGCTGCATCGCAGCGGTTTTACCCGGCGGCGTTTGTTGCTGTTCGGCAAAAGGGGGTTGCGGGCGTTGAGTCGATGACATGAATATTCCTCCATAAAAATCCGTTAGCATAAAACAACCGGTCCGGGTCACACCGTGCGGTGTGGCCCGGACCGGCACGCCTGTGTCAGTTAAGGCTTCGGTGACGTAACGCCGTCAATCTGCTCAGACTGCGCACCAGAACCGGGACGCGCATTGCCGAGCAGCGGCTCATCACCCAGAATCTCTGGCTGCTGTTTCGCGCTGAACTGACCATGGCCATCGTAAGCCGGGCCACTGCTCCAGCGACCTTCCGGCAGCGGTTTATCCAGCGAAGTATTCAGACAGTAGTAAGAGTGCTCCTGCGCCTCATGCTCCTGCGGGAAGCTGTTCGGGATCGGCAGCGACGCGTTCAGTCCGCCCATCTCTTCGATCACCGCCAGCCACTGCTGCTGGTGCATGGTGTCACGGGCGATCAGGAAGGAGAGGAAGTCCTTCATGCCCTTGTCTTCCGTCATGTTATAGAGGCGTGTCGCCAGTACGCGGCCGGTGGCTTCTGCGGTGACGTTAGCCAGCATATCGGCCGCCACGTTGCCGGACGCATAGATATGACTCATATCAAAAGGCATGCCGTTGGCGTTAACCGGCATCGCTGCCAGACCGGAAGAGAGGATATGGCGCGGGTTCATTCCGCCCAGAATCGCATTAACCACCGGATCTTTCGCTGACGCTTCCTGGTAAGAGAGCGGGGCGCCTTCAAGGTTAAGCGCCACGGCGTAGCCCAGCATTTCGATATGGCTCAGCTCTTCGGTAGCGGTCGAGATCAGCAGATCACGAATCCGCACATCACCGCGCGCGCCCATCGCCTGGAAAAAGTATTGCATCGCTACACGAATCTCACCTTCGACGCCGCCGATGGCCTGCTGGAGCAGCATGGCAAATTCTGGATCGGGTTTCTCTACACGAACCGGGAATTGAAGTTTTGATGAATGATGAAACATGATTATTTTCCTCGTCTGTGTTTGCAGTGGATGCAGAAAAAGCCTGGACACAGATATCGGATAAATAAAGCGAAACGACAGCAATTAATCGGAATTTCAGGTTGAATAAATGGCGAAAACGGTGTTTTCCGGAGCTATATCTGGTCCGGTGGGGCAGGCAATCTTAGCGGTGTGAAGGGAACAAGTGATTCAGTGCAGGAGAAATAAAAAAAGCCCCATAACAGGGGCTGATTCCGGACGGGAAAAGCATCCATGCTAATTCGCGTTCCCTCATAACAGACACAGATTTTTAGCTGTCGCTGGTCGCCGAAGCGCGCTGCAGAACATGTTCAAGCGCCTGACGGTAAATATCCTGCTTAACCACGTCACGCTCACTCTCCAGGCGGTGAATCAGGCCCAGCACAATGTCTTTATCGGAGACATGGGTTTTCGCATGGGCAAGTTCGGCATGGACTGCGGCGATAACCTGTTTTTCAGTGGTCAGCGCTGTGCCAGAGTTCATGAAGTAATCAGAAATCTGAGACTCTGTATTCATCGTTGTTTGCATGTCAGGCCTCATAAGAAATTGGGGGAAGAACGCGTCGATTCAGATCCGGTTACCGGCTGACGCAAAAAAAAATGCATCTGAAGGTGGAAATCCACAACACCTTCAGATGCGGTGCAAAGCACCTTTCGTTACAAGTGATTTAACATCACGAGACAAAGTTATACAAGAATCGCAAAGTTGTACAATGAAATTTGACAAAATTTAACTGGTCGGTGGTGTATTTTAAAAGTATGTTTAGAGTGAAAAAAGAGGTTTTCGATAGTTAATTGAATAAATACAGTGCGTTGGTGAGGTTTTCAGAGGGGTGACGATTTTCAGGCCAGCAGGCTGAGAATTGGGCTGACGACACATCAACGTGTTAAAACCGCTTTTTTCCGCAGATTTCAGCCAAAGTTGTACAGGTTTCAGGGCAGGAAAAGCGGCGGGTGCGATTGTGCTGCTGCAATCCTGGCCGTCTGACAGGCCATGCCGCATAATTCACTTCCCACGCCTGATGCAGAAGGCTAAGGTTGACCCCTTATTTATCACAAGGAAATGATCATGGTTCACGACTATTTCGCAATTCCGCCTGCGGGCATGACTCAGGAACAACATAAACGTTCGGTCGCCGTGGCTGCTGCTCTGTCAGTGGCAAAAGAGTCCGTCAGCGCCTCCACCTCTGCAACCGGCTCAAAAACCGCCTGGGATCTGCAGGCCGTGGCGAATGAAGTTGCTAATCTGGCCGACGCGATTCAGGATGCGCTGGAGAGTGACAGCGAGGTGTAAATACTAACCGGTATCGTCTGAGGCTGCTGCGGAGGCGGTGCAGGGGAGGACGGTGGCAGCGTTCAGGAGCCGGTAAAGTCCGGCAATCGGACGCTGCCGGAAAATCCGCTTATTCCATTGCGGGTGGCTCATATTTAATATACTGACGCAGGGCATCATGGATAGCCTGGTTATTGCCCTCTTCCAGACCGCGTTCGGCATACTCTTTCGCCAGCGCCGCCAGTACATCGTCAAACTTCCCTTTGTAATTGAGATTATTCAGCGCAATTTGCTGACCGAGTATCGCTTTTAATACCGTAGTCTCAACCCTTAACTGCGCAACTGCCTCTTCAAGATGTTTGATTCGATCGTCGTCTGCCATAATCCCTCCATGCTTAAAAAAGCAGAATAACCAGCCCGCCCGTAATATTCAAACCTCTCCGAATGCCAGAGAAGCGTTGTCAGATTTTCCTTAAGTAAAAATAATCAGCCGGTGAATTTATAAGATTCTTTACTGTAAGAAGAAATCGACGATATTCCGGCGGTGCGGCGAAAGTAACCCGTTTCCGCTTACTCTGACGGCAATGCGAAAAAACGTTTAAAAAAAAGTGCATTACCATCAACCCTTTCGCTTAAAGATGTTCCATGTCACTTGATTAAAAGGGGGATTAGCTATTACTGTGTTTATATACAGTAATCTGAAAAAGGAGCGAAATTATGGAATTCATTAAACCTGCGGACATTCGTGCCGTTATGCCTTTACCGCTATATATCGAACGTGTGCCGTGCGGATTTCCATCCCCGGCGCAGGATTATGTCGAACAACGCATTGATCTCAATGCGCTGATGGTTCAGCACCCCAGCGCCACCTATTTTGTCCGTGTCAGCGGCGAGTCAATGATTGAGGCGGGCATCAATGATGGCGACATGCTGGTGGTCGACAGTTCACTCACCGCCTCACACGGCGATATTGTGGTCGCCGCGGTGGAAGGTGAATTCACCGTTAAACGTCTCCAGCTTCATCCCTGCCTGCAACTGATGCCGATGAATACCAAATTTAAACCGATCGCTATCCAGACCGAAGATGCGCTGGAGGTGTTTGGCGTTGTGACCTTTGTTATTAAAGCGACCCACTGACCATGTTCGCGCTGGTCGACGTAAACAGCTTTTACGCGTCGTGTGAGACCGTTTTCCGGCCTGATCTTAAAGGTAAACCGGTAGTAGTGCTGTCGAACAACGACGGCTGCGTGATTGCGCGCAGCGCCGAGGCAAAGAAAGTCGGCATCAAAATGGGCGCGCCCTATTTTAAGATGCGTGAAGAACTAACGCGTCACGCGGTGCAGGTCTTCAGCTCAAATTATGCGCTCTACGCCGACATGAGCCATCGGGTGATGACCATACTGGAAGAGATGGCGCCGTCGGTGGAGATCTACTCGATCGACGAGGCGTTTATGGATCTCACCGGCGTGCAGAACTGTATGGCGCTGGAGACCTTTGGTCGCCAGGTCAGAGAACGAATAGGTAAAGAGACCCATCTGACGGTGGGCGTCGGCATTGCACAGACTAAAACGCTGGCCAAGCTGGCGAATTTTGCGGCCAAAAAGTGGAGCAAAACCGGCGGCATTGTCGACCTGTCGGACCCTGAACGACAAAAAAAGCTGCTGGCGCTGATTGATGTGGCGGAAGTCTGGGGCGTGGGTCATCGGATCGGCAAACGGCTCAACGCCATGGGCGTTATGACGGCAAAAGATCTGGCCGATCAAAGCACTGAGGCTATTCGCAAACAGTTCAGTGTGGTGATGGAGCGCACCGTCAGAGAGCTGCGTGGCGAATCCTGCCTGGAGCTGGAGTCAGTGACGCCGGTAAAACAGCAAATCATGTGTTCGCGCTCGTTTGGCAGCCGTATCTCCGACTACGATCAGATGCGCGAGGCTGTCTGCGCGTATGCCGAGCGCGCGGCGGAGAAGCTGCGCCGTGAGAATCAATATTGCCGTCAGGTAGGGGTATTTGTGCGCACCAGTCCGCATGCGACTGACGAACCCTTTTATGGCAATCAGTCGATGGAGCAACTGCTGATTCCGACGCAGGACACACGCGACATCATCAGAGTTGCAATGGCGTGTCTGGATAATATCTGGATTGAGGGACATCGCTATATGAAGGCGGGCATCGTGCTGGGGGATTTTTTCAGCCAGGGCGTGGCTCAGTTTGATCTGTTTGACGAACATCAGCCACGCCGCAATAGCGAAGAGCTGATGAAGCTGATCGACACAGTCAACAAGCTCGGTAGCGGGAAGCTGTGGTTTGCCGGGCAGGGGATCAACAAAGCCTGGTCGATGAAACGCGAGATGCTGTCGCCTGCCTATACCACCCGGATAACCGATCTGCCTGTGGTTGCGCTTAAGTGAAGGCTGACCCGATGTTCCTCTGCTGCTGAAGCCGCGGCCTCTGCTAAAAGCTTTTTTTATCACGCGATTAAAGTGGCAGGAAGTTATGCTTTTCCTGACCCGGTGAGTAGTTTTTCATCGGGTAATTTAAGCAAATTACCAGGTAAATATAATGGATTTCAGGCAGTTTGAAGCCAGAGTGATGCTCTGGCCCGCAATACATTTCACAGCAATCATAAAATCCCGCCATCATGACGAATATGAGATTTATGCGATCGACGATAACAGCAATATAAAAACCCGACTCTTTCTCTGTTTTGCTGACAATGAAAACCACGCCAGCCTGCTTATTAAGCAATTTACGTTATGGCTGATAAAAATAAACGCGCTGAAGCGCAGCCAGCAGCGGGAAAAAGGCCGCATAGAGACAACATCCTTATCTGAATGAATCGCGTCCGGCTTGCACCGCAGACCAGACGGCGGCTGGTCAGACAGCGGCAAATCATATTAACGCGTCCGGGAAATAATGGGCCGTCTGCGCGTGACGGGTGACGGACGGCCTGGCTTGTTACCCGCGCCTGGGATAGAATCGCCATTGATTTTGACAGCAACACACCCCCCAGGCCGGTAACAATGACCACGACAGCCACAACGTATAAAAACAAAGAGCGGGGACGCCCCAGAGAGTTCGGGATCGAACAGGCTCTGGATCACGCCATGATTGTTTTCCGGCAAAAAGGCTATCACGCGGCCTCAATGAACGATCTGGGTGAGGCGATGCATCTCTCCGCAGGCAGCATCTATAAGGCGTTTAAAGATAAGCGCTCGCTCTTCCTGCTGGTATTCGAACGCTATCTGTTGCTGAGAAATAGTGAGTTGCACCGTCGTCTGGCACCCTGTGCCAGCGGGCGGGGGAAAATAACCGAGCTATTGCAATTCTACCTGGATTCGGCACGTGCCACAGAAGGGCGTTGCGGCTGTCTGGTCGTCTCCAGCGCGATTGCGCTGCAGACGATGGATCAGCCACTCGCGCAGCGCATTGATGAGGTCGTTCAGCGTAATCAACGCTTCCTGGTCTCGCTGCTGGAGCTGGGACAACAGGATGGATCTATCGATAACACGCTGGACAGCGAGGCGGCAGCCGGTTTAATTCTCTGTATTGCTTTTGGATTGCGGGTGGCAGGTAAGGTCAGCGATGTGACTAACGAAGAAAAGACGCTGGCGCTGGCATTGAAAGTACTGGGGTAACCAGGCAAGGCCGCTCAATCAGTAAACAGACTTCCCGGACATGGGCTTCCAGACAGAGAAATTCTGCACTTTCCTTTCCCCCCATCTGATTATGTGCCAGGCTTTCACGCTTTATCCTGTAGCGAAGAAAATTAAGGCGCGTTTCGTGAAAACCTCAATCTTACTGACACTCGTGGCAGCCATTGGCTGTTCTGTTTTTGCCGCCCGTGGTGGGTTTGAAACCACTACAGCGAAACATCCACAAACGCTGCAGGTGACTGAAAACGGGGAGCCGCTGACGCGCTGAGCGTGACGGCAGGTGGGGAGAAGCCGACGAAGGCCGGTTAACGACCAGATGGCCGGCCGATGAGTGCAGAGCAATAGCACTCATCAATCTGCGTGGAAGCCGTTTCAGGCGGACGCAGGAGCCGGGTGCAGAGCGTTGCAATTCACGTTCTGGTCACGTTCTGGCCGAAATGTACTATTCCACTGCCACGCTGGCCCGGCGTCTCTGGCTGTGAGGCCAGGCGCGTGCCCGGCACCCTAAAAATAAACAGCAATGACCCGCACATGACTAACGATAATCTTTAAGATTAACCGGTGCCTGTCCGGTCTCGACCAGCCAGTTTAATTCGGCACGGTCGCGCGTTGAGGATTCGATAAAACCTTTGAGCCAGTTCCGCGCATCGGCAATCTGCGTGACCCGCTCATCGTTGCGCTCCTGTTCGGCCATTTCGCTCAACTGGCGAATCAGTGCTACCAGCGTAATCTCCTGTTCGTCAAAAGCCAGATTAATTGCAGCTTCACCAAGAATCATATGACCCGTTGTTTTGTCGTGATAAACCATCTGCACCCTCCTGATTAAGTAGCGATATAAAGAGTCTAGTTAAAGGCGCTCTGGACTAAAAGGTGGGAAACAGCAGGGCGCTATGATTAAAATTTACCGAAAATAAAGTGAACCTTTAATCGAAGCGGTAAACCACTCATATCAAAGCATAAAAACAGAGTGAGGTTATTCTTGAGAGATGAACTGAGCTATTATGCTGGTTAAAAAAGCTCGGAACTGCCGGAAATTCAGATAAGGCCGGAACGGCGTATTTCGTTATCAGATTATTATCTGCACCACTATCCGTACGGTTGCCTGCCATATTATGGCCACGCCGCAGCGGATATTTCTGATTTATAAACCACCGGGAATAAAGCCGGGCCTGTGCGCCAGTTCGTGCCAGGCGCAGACAAAAATAAAGCCGCCCGTGGGCGGCTTTATTCATCGGGCAACAGCGATCGGATTATTTCTTCGGTACTTCAGAGACCGCTTTAACGTCCGCTTTATTAATCTGCTGCTTCACGCCATTTGCATCGGTATAAGCCAGCAGGCCGGCATCCGATTCAGAAGGCTTGCCATCACTAATAATGGTGCGTCCATCGTTAGTCTGAATCGCATAACTGGTACGGGTGCAGCCGGTTAATACGGTCATACCAATCAATGCGGCGAGAGGTAAAATCAGCGCTTTTTTCATCTTATTCACCTTATATTAGTTGTCGAGTTCACTCATATTACTGATCTCATTACGATTGATCTGCTCAGTTTTTCCTGTCTGAGCATCGCGGTAAGAAACCAGACCAGTATCTGAATCAATCTGCGGTTTGCCATCGGTGACAATCGTGCGGCCATCGGTGGTCTTAATCGACTGGTTTGAGGCACAACCTGCCAGCGTACCTAAAGAGAGAGCCAGCAACGCAATGGCTGACAGGGATTTCATTTTCATTTTTTCTGCTCCATGAAGTATATCCGAACGTTTACAGCATAGTCGGCTTTATCAGGTTTGCTGGCCCTGTCGCGTCTCGCTGCCTGTTTTTTAAACAAAACCGGAGTGTGTGGTGCTGATTAGAGGGTATGACGGCGCGAAATAGCATTTATTGCAAATGTACCCAGCCGTTCTGGGCCATTTCAGCAGAGGATGCGCTGTACCGAAATAAGATCGATGCTGATGCGGGAAATAAGCACGGCAGCCAGAGCGGATATTTCCGTAAAAGCCAGAATAGCTGTGCGGAAATAGTGAGCATGTGGGTGAATGTCTGGCGGGATTCACGGGTCCGATACCCTGAAGGCTATCGGACCCGTGGAGAAGCGGATCAGAGGATGGAGTCTTCGCCCGCTTTGGCGGCCGCTTTTTCTGCTTTCATGGCGCTGACCGGGTCTGATGCACTCAGCCAGCGGTCAAATTTCTGGTAGGTGTCGATAAAGGTTTTAAAGTAGCTGCTGGCGATAGTGGCATTCTCTTTGTGGTTCATAAACGCCACTGCCAGCTTAAATGCATCTTCGTTATCAAATTTCATGTTTGTCTTCCTCGCTTAAGATCTATAGAGCGTAGCCTGAGAACGCGGCCTGTGCATTCAGACAACCGTCTGAAAAGGCGCAATAATTCAGCCTGACTGACAGCATCTGCCAGATTGGCGTGGATTCCCACTTACTTCGCGCCCAATCCTTCTTATAATGCCAGCTTCACTCGTGAAGGAGACCCGCTTATGTTGAAAGGATTAACCGTTGCCGCGGTGCTACTGCTGTCAGGCTGTAGCCTGATGCATAAACAGCCGCCGTCGCCGCAGACCCTGCACTATCGCTGCGGAACCATGCCCCTGACCGTGACGCTGGACGAGGCGCAGCAGCAGGTCAGTTTCATCATGGATGGGCAGCCTCTGACGCTGAAGCAGACGGTATCCGCGTCCGGCGCACGCTACAGCGATAACACCTATGTGTTCTGGTCCAAAGGAAACGGCGCATTTATCGAACGTAACGATAAAATTGTCGTGAATGATTGTGAGCTGCAACCTGCCAGCTGACTTGTTATCTGAATAGGCGAGCATTATGAGCGACAGCGAAACGCTACACACCATTGCCCATCTGCGGCGTGAATATACCCGCGGTGGATTGCGTCGTAAGGATCTGCCGGACGATCCGATCGCGCTATTTGAACAGTGGCTAAGCCAGGCCTGCGAGGCAAAACTGCCCGATCCTACCGCCATGACCGTGGCAACCGTGGATGAGCAGGGCCAGCCATGGCAGCGTATCGTGCTGCTGAAGCACTACGATGCGCAGGGCATGGTGTTTTACACCAACCTCGGCAGCCGTAAGGCGCTGCAGCTGGCGCACAATCCGCGCATCTCTCTGCACTTCCCGTGGCACTATCTGGAGCGTCAGGTGATGGTGCTGGGTGAAGTGGAAAAACTGTCGCCCCTCGAGGTGCTGAAATATTTCCACAGTCGTCCGCGCGACAGTCAGATTGGTGCCTGGGTGTCGAAGCAGTCAAGCCGTATTTCGGCACGCGGTATTCTGGAAGGAAAGTTCCTGGAGCTTAAACAGAAGTTCCAGCAGGGCGAAGTGCCGCTGCCCAGCTTCTGGGGTGGCTACCGGGTGAAATTTCACACGATGGAGTTCTGGCAGGGTGGCGAACATCGTCTGCACGATCGTTTCATCTATCAGCGCGATCACGACGGCTGGAAAATCGACCGTCTGGCACCCTGAATCTGCACGATTCGCCCCTATCAGCGCTGGCACAGAAAGCGTCAGCGCTTTATGCTATAGCCCTGATTTTTTTCGATTCCGCAACTCAGCGGAAAGCTGTGTACCAGCATAGGTGCAGTCTGATCAATTTGGAGTCAGTAATGACCAGCAGTAACCTGATACAACAATTGCAGGAGAGGGGCCTAATCGCCCAGGTGACGGATGAAGACGCGTTAACAGAGAAACTGGCGCAGGGGCCAATTTCGCTCTATTGCGGCTTTGACCCCACTGCTGACAGCTTGCATTTGGGCCATCTGGTACCGCTGCTCTGCCTGAAGCGTTTTCAGGATGCCGGCCACAAGCCGGTGGCGCTGGTCGGTGGTGCAACCGGCCTGATTGGTGACCCGAGCTTCAAAGCCGCAGAGCGTAAACTTAATACCAGTGAAACCGTCAACGAATGGGTTGAAAAGATCCGCCAGCAGGTGGCGCCATTCCTCGACTTCGATTGCGGCAGCAACAGCGCCATCGCCGCCAACAACTACGACTGGTTTGGCGGCATGAACGTGCTGACCTTCCTGCGTGATATCGGCAAGCACTTCTCCGTTAACCAGATGATCAACAAAGAAGCGGTGAAGCAGCGTCTGAACCGTGACGATCAGGGCATCTCCTTTACCGAGTTCTCCTATAATCTGCTGCAGGGCTATGACTTCGCCTGTCTGAACGAGCAGCACGGTGTGTCGCTACAGATTGGCGGTTCTGATCAGTGGGGCAACATCACCTCCGGTATCGATCTGACCCGTCGTCTGCATCAGAACCAGGTCTTTGGCCTGACCGTTCCGCTGATCACCAAGTCTGACGGCACCAAATTCGGTAAAACCGAAGGCGGCGCAGTCTGGCTGGATGCGAAGAAAACCAGCCCGTACAAGTTCTATCAGTTCTGGATCAACACCGCGGATGCTGACGTCTATCGCTTCCTGAAGTTCTTCACCTTCCTGAGCATGGAAGAGATCAACGCGCTGGAAGAAGAAGATAAAAACAGCGGCACCGCGCCACGTGCGCAGTACGTGCTGGCTGAGCAGGTGACGCGTCTGGTGCATGGCGAAGCCGGTCTGTCTGCGGCGAAACGCATTACTGCCAGCCTCTTCTCCGGATCCGTGAGCGAAATGACCGAAGCCGATTTTGAACAGCTGGCGCAGGATGGTATGCCAACTATCGTGCTGGGCGCTGACGATGATCTGCAGCAGGCGCTGGTGAAAGCAGAGCTGGTGCCGTCCCGTGGCCAGGCGCGCACCATGATCGGCTCCAATGCCGTTTCACTGAACGGTGAAAAGCAGTCCGATGCGGAGTACCGCTTCAGCGACAGTGACAAACTGTTTAACCGCTATACGCTGCTGCGTCGCGGCAAGAAACATTACTGCCTGATTAACTGGCAGTAAGATTTCAGGGCCGGTTTCCGGCCCTTTTTTTATGGCAAGGCAGGACAGGGCAAACAAGTGAAAAATATTTTAGCGATTCAGTCGCACGTTGTTTTTGGTCACGCCGGTAACGCGGCGGCTGAGTTTCCGATGCGCCGTATGGGCGCAAACGTCTGGCCGCTGAATACCGTGCAGTTTTCCAACCATACGCAATATGGCCACTGGACCGGCACGGTGATGCCTGCAACGCATTTAACCGACATTGTTAAAGGCATTGCTGACATCGACCGCCTGAAGACCTGTGACGCGGTCCTGAGCGGTTATCTGGGCTCGGCAGAGCAGGGCGAGCAGATTCTGCAGATTGTCCGTCAGGTCAAAGCGGCCAACCCGAATGCCTGGTACTTCTGCGATCCGGTCATGGGCCATCCGGAGAAAGGCTGCATCGTGGCGCCGGGTGTGGCGGAGTTTCACTGTAAAATGGCGATGCCTGCCAGCGACATTATCGCCCCGAACCTGCTTGAACTGGAGATGCTGAGCGAGCGCACCGTCACGGACGTCGACGCGGCGGTAGACGCTGCGCGGGCACTGATTGCCCAGGGACCACGCGTGGTGCTGGTGAAGCATCTGGCGCGTGCGGGTCGTCGCAGCGATCGCTTTGAAATGCTGCTGGTGACGGCTGAAGATGCCTGGCACATCAGCCGTCCGCTGGTCGATTTCGGTGTCCGTCAGCCGGTCGGCGTGGGCGATCTCACCAGCGGTCTGCTGCTGGTGAATCTGCTGCATGGTAAATCATTGCAGGATGCGCTGGAGCATGTCACCGCAGCGGTATACGAGGTGATGCTGAAAACCCATCAGATGGGCGAATATGAACTGCAGCTGGTGGCGGCACAGGATGCCATCGCCACGCCGACGCAGCACTTCGCGGCAGAAAAACTGTAACGCATCAGGGCCGGATAACCGGCCCTGTTGACTCAGGCTAAGCCTTCCGCTTTAAGCGCCGCCTGCACCGCAGGACGTTCCGCGACACGATCAAACCACGCGCCCAGCTCCGTAAAGCCGGATAAATCCAGTCCCAGCGCTTTTGCCCAGCGCGTCACCACAAACAGATAGGCATCCGCCACGCTGAAATGCAGCCCCATCAGCCACTGTTTGTCGCGCAGTGACTCATCGACATAGCGGAATTTTGCTTCCAGCTGGCTGCGGGTCTGCGCTTTCACCTCATCGGAGTAACCGGGGCGAAACAGTGGCCCAAAGCTTTTATGCAGCTCACTGCCGATGTAGCTGAGCCACTCCACGGTGTGATAACGCGTCAGGCTGCCAACCGGCGCCAGCAGATGGCGATCGGGCTTCAGATCCGCCAGGTACTGAACAATGGCAACGCCTTCTGTCAGCACAGAACCGTCGCTGAGCTGCAGCGCGGGCACCTGGCCTTTAGGATTGATTTGGCGGAAGTCATCGCCCCGTTCAGTGATTTTTGTGGCCAGATCAACACTCACCTGAGTGAAGTCGAGTCCGCATTCACGCATAACAATATGGGGTGAGAGAGAGCAGGCACCCGCTTTGCAAAACAGTTTCATGACCAGGTACTCCTTGTTGCAATGGGATCCTTGCATAGTAAAGAGTCAAAGCGGGATTACCAGTGACAAAGATCAGGGATCTGCGAAGGGTGTTGCGGCAAGCCATAAAAAAAGCCGGGCAGAGCCCGGCTTAGCTGAAGTGCAGCGTGAATTACGCCTGCCCGTTATTTTTTTTCGCGTCAGGATCCTGCGCCATGCGGTTCAGCATCGGCGCCGTAATCAGCATCAGCAGGGCGATCACCGCCGTCACGATACCAATCTGCTGGAATACGCGGCTGTAGGTCGCCAGCGAAATCAGTGGATCGGTAACGTTTTCAGGCACGGCCATCAGGTTTGCCACTTTACCGGCAATCACCGCCGCGCCAGCGGTAGTCAGGAACCAGGAACCCATGATAAAGCCCATCAGACGCTGAGGCACCAGCTGTGCCACCATCGCCAGGCCGAGGCCAGAGATCATCAGCTCACCGATACTCTGCAGCGCATAGCTCAGGATCAGCCAGTTAACGGAAACGATACCGGCATCGCTGGCGAACTTCGCACCCACCGGCAGCACCAGGAACGCAGCGGAGCAGAGCACCATACCAAAGGCAAACTTGTGCGGCATCGGCAGTTTATCGCCCAGCTTGTTATAGAGCGCCGCCAGCAGCGGACTGGCCAGCATAATCCAGAACGGGTTCAGCGCCTGGAACTGCTCGGGGGCAAAAGTAATGCCGAGAATGGTGTGCTCAACGTTGCGGATAGCAAAGAAGTTGAGTGACGTTGGCATCTGCATATAAAGCACGAAGAACAGAATCGCTTCGACCATCAGCAGGAAGGCAACAATCATCTTACGACGTGCCGCACCCTGCAGTGCAAAGGCCTCTTTGGCAAACACCAGCACGATACCCAGGGCAATCACCGCCAGCACCAGTCGTGCGATAGACTGGTGATGCAGCATCCAGTTGGCCAGTGCAATCAGTACGACGATGCCGACCAGCGTCATCAGCAGTTTTCCGATCTGCAACGGAGCGAAATCGGGTTTAGAACCGTAATCCTTAACCATGCGTTTGCAGAACAGGAAGTTAAACAGGGTGATGATCAGACCGATAACGCACAGTGAGAAGGCTACGCTATAACCATATTTCGCCGCTAACCACGGTGTCAGCATCATTGAGAAGAGTGAACCGATGTTGATCGACATATAGAACATGGTGAAAGCGCCGTCGAGACGCGGATCATCTTTGTCATAGCAGGTAGAGAGCAGCGAAGAGGGGTTTGCCTTAAACAGGCCGCTACCCACCGCGATGGTCGCCATACCGATGTAGACAATGCTGACGTTATGACCGGAGAACGCCACCAGCGCATAGCCCAGCGCCAGCACCAGGACACCCAGCAGGATGACGCGTTTGGTACCCAGCACCTTATCACCGAGCCAGCCGCCAATCGCGACCAGACCATACACCAGCGCACTGAATGAAGAGAACAGGGTAATGGAGTCTGATTCAGACAACCCCAGTTGCTTCACCAGGTAAACCGCCATAATGGCCTGCAGGCCATAGAAGCCAAAACGTTCCCATAACTCAATCGAGAAGATTAAGTAGAACGCCTTCGGCTGTTTAAACGCATTGAGACTGACAGCCTCATCAGTGTGTTTGTTTGCAGTTGACACATGTACCTCAGTTTTTTCATACCCTGTTTCGGGACAGGAATTAAGTCCGCGTCATGTGAGTTTTCCATGCGCAAGATTGTTATTAGAAGGGAAAAGCGGCGACTAATTTGGCTGATTACGGGCGGCAGGGCAAGAATTTTCTGACAACCCGCCCGACCCTGGAATGTTGGGTTAAAAAACTTATAGCAAACTGTTAATTGGTTTTTAATTTTGAGTGTAGTGAAAAAAGCAGCGCATAAACGCTGGATAAGCGCCTTGCACTGGAGAGTATTAACATTAACTGCTAATGCGCGGTTAACCAGATAAATAGTTTGCTGAATGATAATCAGGCAGCACTAACGGCAGGTTGCTGATTAATTCACAGTCAATCTGCCGAATTATCGGACATTACATGCCCGGCATTGCCGCAAAAACCGTCAAATGATGATCCTGTGCACAAACAGATGATTTATTTCAGAAAGGAAAAAAAGAAACCGGTTGCGTTGTCTCGTCTGACGCGGCAGCTGAGAGTGCTCACAGGCGCTGGCAAGATAAAAATCAGCTCAGCCTGCCGGTGAAAAGCCGCCCGTGCGTGTTAAAAAACGTATCGCGATAATCCGCTTTCAGCTCGCCCTCGACAGAAAATTAACATTACTGTAACCTCTCAATTTCCCCGAGAAGGATCTGTTTATGTCGTCCCCCCTGCGCTTATCCCTGGTTGGTGACTACCGCGCCGATGCGGTTGCCCATCAGGCTATCCCCCTTGCTATTGAACGTGCTGCCCGCTGGCTGAATATCACCGCTGAAGCGGAGTGGATCGCCACTGACCGACTGGATGAGTCAGAACTGCAACTCAGCGATGCCGTCTGGGTGGTGCCCGGTAGCCCCTATCGAAATGATGCCGGCGTGTTTGACACACTCCGCTGGGTGCGTGAAACCGGAAAGCCTTTTCTTGGCTCCTGCGGTGGATTCCAGTATGCGCTGATCGAATATGCGCGCAACGTACTGGGCTGGCAGGATGCCAGTCATGCCGAGACGGACACCGAGGGGAGGATGGTGATTGCCCCGCTGAGCTGTTCGCTGGTGGAACAGCGCGGCGCGGTGAGGTTCGGACCCGGATCACGCATTGCCAGAGCCTACGGCGTGCTGGAGAGCGATGAAGGTTATCACTGTAACTTTGGTGTTAACCCGGAATTCAGTGCAGCGCTGGGCGATAATACGCTGCGCATTACTGCCTGGGACAACGCGGGCGATGTGCGTGGCGTCGAGCTACCGGATCACCCATTCTATGTCGCCACGCTGTTTCAGTCGGAACGCGCCGCACTGCAGGACAAAGATTCTCCGCTGGTGATTGCCTGGATGCAGGCGGCGCTGGCGCAACGCTAAACGCGATCACCCTGTGACACTGTCACAGGGCGATGCTCGTCAGCGCAGCATGGCCGGGCGTTTTGCGTTAAAGGACCAGTTATCGATCAGAAACTGCATGCCCAGCGCATCGTTTCGGTTTTTATCCGGTAGCGAGTTGTAGAGTGCATGTGCCGCTTCAACCCGTTCCATATTCAGGGTAATCCCCAGCCCTGGCCCCTCTGGCAGTTCCAGATAGCCATCCCGAATCTGCGGCGCATGCTGCGTCAGCTGCTGCCCATCCTGCCAGATCCAGTGGGTATCAAAGGCGGTCAGGCGATCACCGGGTGCGGCGGCCCCCAGATGCGCCACCATCGCCAGCGACACGTCAAAGTGGTTGTTTGAGTGGCAGCCGGTGGTCAGGCCCCACTCATGGCAGAGCTGCGCCACGGTGTGTGCGTTACGCATCGTCCAGAAGTGTGGGTCGGCCAGGGGAATGTCGATGGCATTGAGCTGCAGCGCATGCTGCAACTGTCGCCAGTCATTGGCGATCATATTCGTGGCAACCGGAATGCCGGTGGCCCGCCTGAATTCTGCCAGCGTTTCCCGACCGGAATAGCCATGCTCCGCGCCGCAGGGATCTTCCAGATAGGGGATGCGGCCCGCCAGCTGTTTGCCATAATAAATGGCCTCATCCAGCGACCAGCTGGCGTTAGGATCAACCGTTACCCGCGCCTGCGGGAAGCGCGCCAGCAGGGCATTGACCGTCTCCACTTCCACTTCGCCGTGATGGACTCCGCCCTTGAGTTTGAAATCGCGGAAACCATAGCGATCCGCTGCCGCCTCCGCCAGCCGCACCACGCCTTCCGCGTCCATCGCTTTCTCATGACGCAGTTGCAGCCAGGCATCACCACCCGCGTGGCCCGCCTGATAGTTCATGCTGGTCAGGTTACGGTCGGCGATATAGAACAGATAGCCGAGGACCGGCACCCGATCGCGCTGCTTGCCGCTGGCAAGTAACTCGGCCACCGGCAGATTCAGGTGCTGACCCAGCAGATCAAGCAGCGCCGCTTCAATCGCCGCGGTGGCGTTGTAAAACTTCTCCGGGTTCATCTGCGGAATATGAATGTCGTCGGTATGCGCGGTCTGCTGGTGTCGCGCGTCGCTGGCAAACAGCGTGGCGATGGTGGCATTCAGCCGCAGGAGTTCGCTGCCCTCAATCTGCGGACGAAAGCGCTCAAGCAACGCCAGCGTTGAAGCGTGACAGGGACTTTCGCCGACGCCGGTACGGCCAGCCGAGTCAGTCAGGATCACCAGGATACGGGTAAAGTAGCAGTTGTGTGCGCCGCCAATGTTCAGCAGCATGCTGTCATATCCGGCGACCGGCACTACCCGCATTGTTTTAATGACTGGACTGTCTGACATGTTGATTCTCCATAGGATCAAGGGAAGGCGGGGATGGCTTGCGGCGCAGCAGCAGCCACAGCCCGGTCAGCAGCGAGACGCTGGTCAGGGCATAGAGACCGCCGGTAGTGGAGCCGGTCTTCATCTCCAGATAGCCAAACACCGTCGGTGCGAAGAAGCCGCCAAGGTTGCCAACGGAATTCACGAGCGCAATGCCCGGCGCAACAATCGAGGCGGGCAGCTCTCCCTGTGGCATCGGCCAGAAAAAGGTCGCGCTGACTTTCGAGCCGATACAGGCCACGATCATCGCCAGGAAGCCAAACCACGGGGAACCCAGCGTGGCCATAAAGGTGCCGCAGGCCGCGACCAGCATGGCGACACCCAGCGCTTTATCGAGCTTGTCGCGGTGGCGGTCTGAAAAACGGCTCAGCAGATTAATGGCAATAATGGCGCACAGCCAGGGCACGGCGGTGAGAATGCCGATGCCAAAACTGCTGAAGCCCTGAATGCGCTGAATAATCTGCGGCAGCCAGAACACCAGCGTATAGCCGGTCATGGTCATAGTGAAAAAGATCGCGCAGAAGAACAGCAGGCTGCGATTACGTAGCAGCGACATTTTGCCTGGCTCGCGGTTAAGCTCGTCACGCTGCGCCTCTTCATTCTGCAGCTGCTGCACCAGCGCCTGTTTCTCCGCAGCACTCAGCCAGCGCGCCTCGCCAGGTCGTGACACCAGCACCCAGGCGGCGAGAATGCCGACCAGCACCGACGCACCGCCTTCGAGAAACATCACCCACTTCCAGCCAGCAATCCCCATGAAATTGTGCATCATCAGGATCGCGCCGGTGATGGGGCCGGAGAAGAGAAAGGCGCCAGCGGTGGCACTCAGCACCATCGCGGTGGCGCGGCCGCGCCAGGCATTGGGCACCCACTGACGAAAATAGAACAGCACGCCAGGAAAGAAGCCTGCTTCCGCTACGCCAAGTAAAAAACGCAGCAGGTAAAACTGGATCGGTGAGGTGACGAAACCGGTCAGGACCACCACCAGTCCCCAGGTTATCATGATGCGCGTCAGCCAGACGCGGGCGCCGAAGCGCTTCATCATCAGGTTGCTCGGCACCTCAAACAGCGCATAGCCGATAAAAAAGAGGCCCGCGCCCAGCCCAAAGGCCGCCGCGCTGATCCCGGCATCGGTTCGCAACTCCGCTTTGATAAAGCCAATATTGGCGCGGTCTATCTGGTTAATAATCAGCATCACCACCAGCATCGGGATGATATGGGTGAAGAACTTTTTGATGGCGGAGGCGATCAGCTCATCGTGCTGCGGGGACAAGGCGCTATCCATCGGTCTTCCTCGTGAGAAACGTAAAGAAGAGCAAAGTGTAGGGCGCTGAATAAGCCAGCTCTATGGGCATCCGCCCAGGAGACGATGGGCGTACGGCCTGGACGGTTGTGTTATCAATATGTTACGGAGTGGCGTGGGCGAAGCGGCAGAGTAAAACTGTGGCAGCGATCAACTTCTCAGGACCAGGGTTCAGGGGAGACCTGAATGCCAGAAGTCGCGCCGACAGTGAAAGATGTGCCAGTGCGGGCAGACAGATTTCAGCCACTGAACTGACGGCGCTGGGCAATCTCTTCAGCACGCAGCAGCAGCGCCTGCAAATCATCCTCGTCAATATCCAGCAGTTCACCGTCCTGCAAAGCCTGATGCAGATCGGCGCGCGTCAGCGGGACCGGCATGGCTACCGGATCGGGTTTAACTTCTTCCGGGGCCAGCGGATGCGGATAGTGACGACCGGCAAGATTATTAAACAGCAGAGCCAGCAGGGCCAGGGTCAGTGAATTGAGCAGGATCGGCGTCAGGACAAAGTGATATCCAAGCTGCTGCACCGAAGGGCCGCCCAGAATAGCGGTCAGCGCAACGGCACCGCCGGGCGGATGCAGACAGCGTAGCTGGAACATTAACAGGATCGCCACACAGGCTGCGACGCCGCAGGCAAGGGCAGGATCAGGGATCAGCTGGCTGACGGTAACGCCCGCCAGCGCTGACAGGCTGTTGCCGCCGACGATTGCCCACGGCTGAGCCAGCGGACTGGCGGGCAGACCAAAGAGTAAAACCGCCGAGGCACCGACCGGCGCGACAAACCACAGGTTCAGCTCGCCCAGCACCCAGTGGCTCAGCAGGCTGGTCAGGATCAAGCCGATACCGGCACCCAGTCCGGCGATCACCACATGCTTTTTACTCACTGCCAGCGGATGTGGCCAGAGGCGCGCCAGAAACAGGCGCAGAGGATGGCTTCCGGCAGAAGCGCTTTTGTTCATTACTTTACTCACTGTGTCATAACATTTTCTTATCGTCAGGGGCGGCGATTCTCCATCATCAACATCAATGTAACAACCCGACAAACTGTACCGTTATTCGTACGAACAGGGAGAGCAGCGAAAAGGGGGGCCAGGCAGGAGACGCGTCAGCAGAGGTGATCGCCGGATAATAAAAAACCCGCCGCAGCGGGTCTTTCATCAGTGCGATCACTCGACTTTGTCGGGATACTCGCAGAGATCTTCAATCAGGCAGGAGCCACAGCGGGGTTTACGCGCCACGCAGGTGTAGCGGCCGTGCAGAATCAGCCAGTGATGGCAATCAACCTTATACGCCGCCGGAACCACCTTCAGCAGCTTCTGCTCCACCTCTTCCACATTCTTACCCGGCGCAAATTTCGTCCGGTTGCTGACGCGAAAGATATGGGTATCGACGGCAATCGTCGGCCAGCCAAAGGCGGTGTTGAGCACCACATTGGCGGTTTTACGGCCGACACCGGGCAGAGCTTCCAGTGCCGCACGATCTTCCGGCACTTCGCCGTTGTGCTGCTCAAGCAGAATGCGGCAGGTTTTAATCACATTTTCCGCTTTGCTGTTAAACAGGCCGATGGTTTTAATGTACTCCTTCACGCCATCCACACCCAGCGCCAGCATCGCGGCAGGCGTATTGGCCACCGGATAGAGCTTTGCGGTGGCTTTGTTCACGCTGACATCGGTCGCCTGCGCCGAGAGCAGCACCGCGATCAGCAACTCAAACGGCGTGCTGAAGTTGAGTTCGGTGGTCGGATGCGGATTATTCTGCTGCAGCCGACGGAGAATTTCGGTGCGTTTGGTCTGATTCACACCGGTTTCCCGACAGCGTCCTGAGGCGGCGCGGTTTCAGCCGCCTGAGCACGCAGTGCTGCCCGCTGTTTCATCTTCTGATCGATCAGATATTTTCCGGCCAGCATCATGCCCAGGCCGATAAAGGCGCCTGGCGGCAGCATCGCCAGCAACATTGGCGAATCGAAATGGACCACTTCGATACGCAGCGACTTCGCCCAGGGACCGAGCAGCTGGTCGGCACCGTTAAACAGGGTGCCGCTGCCGATAATTTCGCGCAGCGATCCCAGCACCACCATGGCGCAGGTCGCGCCCATGCCGATGGCGAAGCCATCCAGCGCGGCAAGCGGGATGCTGCTTTTAGAGGCGACGGCTTCAGCACGACCAACCACGATACAGTTGGTCACGATCAGCGGGATAAAAATGCCCAGCGACTGATAAAGACCATAGGCATAGGCGTTGATCAGCATCTGTACACAGCTCACTACCGAGGCGATGATCATCACATATATCGGGATACGAATTTCCGATGGCACCCAGCGGCGCGAGGCGGAAATAAAACTGTTAGTCAGGGTCAGCACCAGCGTGGTCGCCAGACCTAAACCCAGCGCGTTGGTGGCGGTTGCCGTAACCGCCAGCAGCGGACAGAGGCCCAGCAGCTGCACCAGTGCTGAGTTGTTCTTCCATAATCCACCGACCAGCAGGCTTTTAGCTTCACTCATTTGCGTCTCCACATACCGGTAACGAAGAGAGTCTCTCCGGAAGCGTTTTCATTAACAGCGCGGTGCGTTTGGTTGCATTGACCACCGCGCGTGGGGTAATGGTGGCACCGGTGAACTGATCGAATTCACCGCCATCTTTTTTAACCGCAAAAGCTTTATCCGCCGGACCATGAACCACTTTGCCATTAAAGCTGTTGATCCAGTCAGAGATACGCAGTTCGATCTTATCCCCCAGACCGGGCGTTTCGTGGTGTTCAATCACCCGCACGCCCAATACTTTACCCTGGAAATCGGCACCGACCAGCATCTGTATCGCACCAGAATAGCCGTCAGGTGCAGTCGTCTCCAGTGCAGCCGCGACCGGCTGGCCGCCTTTGCGCGCCAGGAAGAGATGATGCGGCGCACTGTTGCCCAGCGCTGCATCCGTGACAACGTAACAGTCCTGCTGGATGTTGTTGTCATAAAGCTCAACAGGCACTACCTGGTCCAGCAGGTTTTTCTGCTGCAACAGTGTCTGATGTTCCACCGTCGGCTTGGTTACCGTATTTACCACTGCCGTGGCGGCGGTAGTGATCGCAGCAAAAATCGCCAGCGTAACCCCGTTTTTGCGAATCGTCTCCAGCATCGCTTAATCCTTCTGATGGCCGTAAACGCGCGGCTGGGTGTAGTAATCGATGAGCGGCACGCAGATGTTCGCCAGCAGCACAGCAAACGCTACGCCATCGGGATAACCGCCAAAGCTGCGGATCAGCCAGACCAGCAGTCCAATCAGCGCGCCATACACCAGGCGGCCACGGTTGGTGGTTGAAGCGGTCACCGGATCGGTGGCAATGAAGAACGCACCCAGCATGGTGGCACCGGAGAAAAGATGAATCAGCGGGCTGTTCAGCGATTCTGGTGAGAAGAACCAGCCCAGCGTCGCGCAGAAGGCCAGTGACAGCAGCATGGCGGCAGGGACATGCCAGCGGATAGCATTTTTCCACAACAGGAACAGGCCGCCGGCCAGATAACCCACGTTAACCCACTGCCAGCCGAGGCCCGCCAGCACGCCGCTGTAAATCGGCTGCGCCAGCAGATGTTCAGCACTGTGACCCGCGCGTAAACCAGTTTTAAACGTATCAAGCGGCGTCGCCTGGCTGATGCCATCAACACCCATCTGTAGCTGCTGCATGGTTTCACCCGCCAGCGTGTGGCCCTGGAACACCATGCTCAGGCTGTCCATCAGCCCGGGTTTGATCGCCTGAAGCGTATCGGGCGGCAACCAGCTGGTCATCTGCACCGGGAAGGAGATGAGCAGGACCACATAGCCCACCATCGCCGGGTTAAACGGGTTCTGACCCAGTCCGCCATAGAGCTGTTTCGCAATGACAACAGCAAACAGGGTACCGATCACCACCAGCCACCACGGCGCCAGCGGCGGCAGGCTGATACCGATCAGGACGGCGGTCAGCAGCGCCGAGTTATCCGCGAGGGTACTGGCAACGGGCGCTTTGCGCAGTCGCAGAATTGCTGCCTCTGTCAGCCAGGCGGTCAGCGTCGCCAGTAAGACCTGTAAAAAGGTGCCGTAGCCAAAGAAATAACACTGTGCAGCAAAACCTGGCACCGCGGCCAGCACCACCAGCAGCATGATATTGCCGGTGCTGCGGCGATTATGGGTGTAAGGAGAACTTGCGATACGAAAAGCCATTTAATCCTCAAGCGTCGTAGACGACTGCGCTTTACGCGCTTTGGCACGGGCGATGGCGGCAGCAATAGCGGCCTTGCGCGCATCATCGGGTTGATTCAGTTCAGGTGCCTGTTCAGGTTCTGCATTGGCGTTGTTTGCCTGCTCCTGGGCCTGCTCCGCTTTATCCACCGCAAAATGCGCGGCGGTGGCCAGTGCTGCGGCATCACGTGAAGCGGCATCCGCCTCACTTTCCGCCTGTGCGGCTTTCTTCGCTTTGGCACGGGCGATAGCGGCCTGAACCGCGGCTTTACGCGGATCGGTCTCAGCGGCGGCATCTGGCGCAGCCTCTGCAGCGCTGTCGCCTGCGGCCTGTGCCTCGGCGTTTTCAGCCTGTGCGGCTTTCTTCGCTTTGGCGCGGGCGATAGCGGCCTGAACCGCGGCTTTACGCGGATCGGTCTCAGCGGCGGCGTCTGTCGCGGCTTCTGCAGTTTTGTCGGTTGCGGCCTGCGGTGCCTCGGCGCCTTCAGCCTGTGCGGCTTTCTTCGCTTTGGCGCGGGCGATGGCGGCCTGAACCGCGGCTTTACGCGGATCGCTTTCAGCGGCGGCGTCTGCAGCGCTGTCGGTTGCGGCCTGTGGTGCCTCGGTGCCTTCAGCCTGAGCGGCTTTCTTCGCTTTGGCGCGGGCAATGGCAGCCTGAACCGCGGCTTTACGCGGATCGGTCTCAGCGGCGGCGTCTGCAGCGCTGTCGGTTGCGGCCTGCGGTGCCTCGGTGCCTTCAGCCTGAGCGGCTTTCTTCGCTTTGGCACGGGCGATGGCGGCTTCGACTGCCGCTTTACGCGGATCGACACTGGCCTCAGCCTGGTTATCCGCCGCCTCAACCGGCTCTGTTTTCTTCGCTTTCGCCCGGGCAATAGCCGCTTCAACCGCCGCTTTACGCGGATCGACGGTCTGACGCGTCACCGGCTGGGTTTCAGCCTGCGCCTCGGCCTGACGCAGACGCGCCTGCGCATGGCGGGCTTCACGCTGGGCTTCAAGCGTTGCCTCATCCGGTTCGGCCGTCTGGCGGGCTTTCACCCGCGCTTTGGCCGCAGCCAGTTCGCTGGTATCGGTGCGGGCAACGCGTTGCTTCGCCTCTTCATGACGCGCTTCACGAGCCTGCTTTTCACGCTCCAGTCGCGCCTGGCGTGCTTCGAAGCGTGCTTTGGCTTCCAGCGTGCGTTTCGCTTCCAGATCGATGGCGCGCAGTTCCGCTTTTTCCTGACGGTAATATTGCACCAGCGGAATATTGCTCGGGCAGACATAGGCGCAGGCACCACATTCGATGCAGTCATCAATATGGTGAGCGCGCGCTTTATCGTGATCGCCGCCCTGGCTGTACCAGTAAAGCTGCTGCGGCAGCAGTTTGGCCGGACAGGCATCGGCACAGGCTGAACAGCGAATACAGGACTGCTCTTCGTCGTTGTTGCCCATCTCACTGGCAGACGGGGCCAGAATACAGTTGGTGATCTTCACCACCGGCACATCCAGTGATGGCAGGGTAAAGCCCATCAGCGGACCGCCCATGATCACCATCTGACGCGGCGCAGGCGTGAACCCGACCTGGTGTAACAGATGGCTGATCGGGGTGCCGAGACGACTCCAGACGTTACGCGGCTGGGCGATCGCCTCGCCGGTCAGCGTCACAACGCGTTCGGTGATCGGTTCACCATTAATAATGGCCCGCTTAACCGCCCAGGCGGTGCCGACGTTCTGCATCAGCACGCCGATATCGGAGGAACGTCCGCCGTGCGGCACTTCCTTCCCGGTCAGGATTCGGGTCAGCTGCTTGGCACCGCCGGAGGGATATTTGGTCGGGATGACCCGGATGTGCAGATCACGCTCGCTACCCAGCGCCTGCTTCAGTGCGGCAATGGCTTCAGGCTTGTTATCTTCAATGCCAATCAGCACCTGTTCAGCCTGTAACACCCAGGCGAGAATACGGCTGCCTTCCAGGACTTCGGCAGCGTAGTCCTGCATCAGACGATCGTCAGCGGTGATATAAGGTTCACACTCCGCCGCGTTAATAATCAGGGTTTTAACCCCGCGCAGGCCGCCCTTCAGTTTGGTGGCGGTGGGGAAACCCGCGCCGCCGAGACCGGCGATGCCGGCGTCGTGAATGCGCTGAACAATGTCGGCGCGCGGATGCTGACGGTAGTCAGGCAGCGGATCCAGCGGCATCCAGCGGTCGTCGCCATCTGGCGTCAGGAAAATGCAAAGCTCAGAGAGACCTGAAGGGTGCGCGGTCATATGCTGACCGATATCTTCAATCACGCCGGAGGTGGGCGCATGGACTGGCAGCATGCGGCCAGTGCCAAATGTCAGAGGCTGACCACGCAGCACTTTGTCGCCAGGCGCAACGCAGATCTCACCTTCATGTCCGATATGCTGTTTCAGCGGGATAATAAAACGGTGCGGCAACGGCAGTTCGGAGAGCGGCGTGCCGTTGGACTGGGTTTTCATTTCTGGCGGATGAATACCACCCTGAAAATCCCAGACCTTCTCTTTTTTCAGGAAGTTAAACAGATTAAGCATGAGTTTCTACCGGGATCACCCGTACAGGAATGGTATTTAAATCCCACTTCCAGTTAGCTGGCGTGGTGGCAACCGGACGCATTTCAATACAGTCAGTCGGGCAGGGCGCGACACAGAGATCGCAGCCGGTGCAGACATCGCTCAGCACGGTGTGCATGGCGCGGGTTGCCCCGACAATCGCATCCACCGGACAAGCCTGAATACATTTGGTGCAGCCAATGCAGTTGGCTTCATCAATAAACGCCACGGTCCGCACCGGCTCTTTCGCCGTTTCATCGCCATCAATCGGCTGCGGTTCAACGTTAAGCAGGGCTGCCAGCTTGAGCATGGTCTGCTCACCACCTGGCGCGCATTTATTGATCGCTTCACCATTGTTACCGACCGCATCCGCATAGGGGCGACAGCCCGGATAGCCACACTGACCGCACTGGCTCTGCGGCAGGATGGCATCAATCTGCTCAACAATAGGATCTTCTTCGACTTCAAAGCGGCGCGAGGCGTAACCCAGCAGCGCGCCGAACACCAGGCTCAGCGCACTTAATACGGCAACAGCAATCCAGATCGCGGTCATCAGAATTTCACCAGACCGCTGAAGCCCATAAACGCCAGCGCCATCAGGCCCGCGGTAATCAGGGCGATGGAGTTGCCTTTAAATGGGGCAGGAACATTGGCCAGCACCAGCCGCTCGCGCATACCGGCGAACAGCACCATCACCAGCGAGAAGCCGATAGAGGCACTGAAACCATACAGCGCGGCCTGCATAAAGGTGTGGTTAAGATTGACGCTCAGCAGAGGCACGCCCAGCACCGCACAGTTGGTGGTGATCAGCGGCAGAAAGATACCCAGCAGACGATAGAGCGACGGGCTGGTTTTACGCACCACCATTTCGGTGAACTGCACCACGACGGCGATCACCAGGATATAGGCCATGGTACGCAGATAGACCAGATCCAGCGGCAGCAGGATCAGATGGTTGACCAGCCAGGCGCAGATCGAGGCCAGGGTAATGACGAATGTCGTGGCGAGGCCCATGCCAATCGCCGTTTCCAGTTTTTTGGAAACGCCCATAAAAGGACACAGGCCGAGAAACTTCACTAATACGAAGTTATTCACCAGCACGGTGCCAACAAAGAGAAGCAGATAATCGGTCATTTTTTCGCCTGGGAGCCAGAAAGCGGCTTATTATCATTGATAGCGCGGCGTATCTCAACACCTGCGCCATCCGCTGAGCGGCAGACCGCACTCAGAATTAAATTCCTGACATAACTCACAGCGTTATGGCGCGATAAAGGTCGTTTTTACCCGTTTTGAGCGTTTGAAGTAGGGCGCAAACACCGCAGCGGCCAGCAGTGACAGCAGTAATGTCTGGAGGGCACGGCTATCGGTAACCGGCGTAAAGGCAAAGGTTTTCAGCGCCAGCAGCACAGTAATCAGCAGCCAGAGCAGGTAGTGACGCGGCAGGCGGCGGGAGCGCTTAAAGAACAGCCAGCTGATCCAGAGACTATAAGCCCAGACCGCCACGGCGGTGAGCAGGGAAATAGCCCAGTAAGAGAAGAGTGTGCTGCCGTGAGAAAATAGCGCCACACGCCATTCCGGATTAAACAGTGGTGTCAGATACATCGCCAGCACCAGAACGGTGGTTAACAGGGTCATTATCAGCCAGGCCAGCGGCAGCAAAAGCCAGCCACCAATACGCGGCGCAGCAACCTGTTCATTCATCGTGGTTATTCCTGTCTCGGGGAGTCGAAGCGCAGCAGAATAACATGTCCAGAGGGGCACGCCCATCCGGACAAGATCAGCGGGATAAACAGTGATAAATCAGACCACGTAGCGCCACACCGTTTTAGGGACACAGCCGAGATCATATAACCGTCCGCCAGAGACCAGTTCAGCACGTCGGTGATCGGCAGCCCGGTACATATTGATGATTTCCAGATCATTCGTCAGGGAGTAATTAAGATGATCGAAAAGCTTTTCCAGACTGTCTGAATTATTTACTTTGCGGAATTTAAGCAGGTAATCGTGCGCAGTCATCATTGCCATAACAGATAGAAGTAACAAAGGAGTGCTCAGTATAGGGGGCAAGCTTATGCTGTCCAGATCATGCGGCTTAAAAAAGGCGAAAATCAGATAAAAGCACCTTATTAGTCACTAAAACTCCATATCTGGCTTTTTTACTATTGTCTGAGCCAGCAACTCAGCGTCTCTATCTTAAACACCTCACTAACTTATTACGGACAGAGCCGGCATAAAGCGTTTAAAAGCAGAGGTTAAATATTATTTTTTTTCTTATTCAGCGCTGACAATGCATTAGTGGCTTCTTTCTCACCCTTATAGCTCAAAAAAATTAACCATTCTGCACTTAGTGCCAGAGAAACGTTTCGCCCCTGACTCAGGCCAGCGATCTACTGTGCGGACTATCACAAATCCCATTTTTTGTTCATCGCAGGCCGGATAACCCGTTTTGTACGCCTGGCTGTAATCGTTTCCAGTGGCAGTAAGCATAAGCGATTCTGTTTATTACAATTATTTAACGAGCAGATTTTTTCTACTCAGCCGTTTTATCCATAACTCCCTCGTCAGCCAAACCGTGTGACTACACGTAACCCCTTTAAATTGCTCTGTTTTGTGAAGTGTGTCGCCATTATGCACGCTTTTTTAGTCCAGTCTAAGCATGCTCTCTACCCTAAACAGCAAACGCCTTTCAGAGGATTAAAAACTATGTGGAAACGTTTACTTCTGACCACGCTGGTCAGCGCCGCGTTAACCGGCCCGGTACTCGCTGCAGATATGACGGTCGGCTTCTCGCAGGTAGGTTCGGAATCTGGCTGGCGTTCGGCGGAAACCAACGTAGCGAAAAGCGAAGCCAAAAAACGCGGAATCACCCTGAAAATCGCCGACGGACAGCAGAAACAAGAGAATCAGATCAAGGCGGTACGTTCGTTCATCGCTCAGGGCGTTGATGCCATCTTCATCGCACCGGTGGTGCAGACCGGCTGGGAGCCGGTACTGGAAGAAGCCAAAGATGCCAAAATCCCGGTTTACCTGCTGGACCGCGCCATTGTGGTAAAAGACAAATCGCTCTATCAGGCGGTGGTGACGGCTGACAACGTGCTGGAAGGCAAGCTGATTGGCGACTGGCTGGTGAAAACCGTGGGCGACAAGCAGTGTAACGTGGTGGAACTGCAGGGCACGGTGGGTGCCAGCGTGGCAATCGATCGTAAGAAAGGCTTTGCTGAAGCGATCAGCAACCATCCAAACATTAAAGTGATCCGCTCGCAGTCGGGTGACTTTACCCGCAGTAAGGGTAAAGAGGTGATGGAGAGCTTTATCAAGGCGGAGAACAACGGCAAAAACATCTGCATGGTTTACGCGCATAACGATGATATGGCGATCGGTGCCATTCAGGCGATTAAAGAAGCTGGCCTGAAACCGGGCAAAGATATTCTGACCGGCTCGATTGATGGTGTACCGGATATCTATAAAGCGATGCTGGCGGGTGAGGCTAACGCCAACGTAGAGCTGACGCCAAACATGGCTGGCCCGGCGTTTGATGCGCTGGAAAAATTCAAGAAAGATGGCACGCTGCCGCCAAAAGTGATCAAGACCGAATCTAAGCTGTTCCTGCCTGCCGACGCGCAGAAGGAGCTGGATACCAAAAAAGGCATGGGTTACTGATTCACCGATCAGCCGCAGACCAGCCGCAGACCGCCCTACGGGGCGGTTTTTCATGACGTGAGGCGGAGTGAGCAGAATGACCACGCAAAATGAAACACCGCTGTTATCCATCAGCGGCGTCAGCAAAGGTTTTCCCGGCGTCAAAGCGCTGAATAATGTTTCCTTTGATATCCGTAAAGGGGAGATCATGGCGCTGCTGGGGGAGAACGGTGCCGGCAAATCCACCCTGATTAAAGTGCTGACCGGTGTTTACAGCCGTGATGCAGGGACCATCACCCTGAATGGTGAGCCGATTACGCCGCATAATACGGCGCAGGCGCAGGAGATGGGCATCGGCACCGTTTATCAGGAAGTGAATATGCTGCCGAACATGTCGGTGGCAGATAACCTCTATATTGGCCGCGAACCACGCCGCTTTGGCATGATTGACCGTCGCCGGATGGTGCGGGAGGCCGATGCGCTGATGCGGAACTATGGTTTTTCCCTTGATGTGACACGTCCGCTGGGCCACTACTCGGTGGCGATGCAGCAGATTATCGCCATCTGCCGCGCGGTCGATCTTTCCGCCCAGGTTTTGATCCTGGATGAGCCGACAGCCAGTCTGGATGCCAGCGAGGTTGAGATGCTGTTTACCCTGATGGCGCAGTTAAAAGCCAAAGGGATGAGCCTGATTTTTGTGACGCACTTTCTCGACCAGGTGTACCGCATTACTGACCGGATTACCGTGCTGCGTAACGGGCAATTTATCGCCACCCGCGATACCGCCACGCTGCCGCAGATTGAGCTGATTAAGCTGATGCTGGGTCGCGAACTGCTGGAGACGGCGCTGCAGCGGCAGGGCAGCACGCTGCGCAGCAATCAGCCGGTGGTGTCGTTTGAAGATTACGGCAGGAAAGGCACCATTGAGCCCTTTAATCTGGAAGTTCGTCCAGGCGAAGTAGTGGGACTGGCGGGGCTGCTGGGTTCGGGCCGCACCGAAACCGCCGAGGTGTTGTTTGGTATTCGTCGTGCCGACCGAGGAACAGCGAAGATCAAAGGCAAGGTGCAGCGCATTACTAATCCGGCGAAAGCCTCGCAGCTGGGCATGGGTTTTTGCCCGGAAGACCGTAAGACAGACGGGATTATCGGCGCGGCCTCGGTGCGTGAAAATATTATTCTGGCGTTGCAGGCGCAGCGCGGCTGGCTACGGCCGATTAAGAAGCGCGAGCAGCAGGCGATTGCCGATCGTTTTATCAAGAGTCTGGGTATTCGTACGCCGCATGCAGAGCAGCCTGTGGAGCTGTTATCGGGCGGCAACCAGCAGAAGGTGCTGCTGTCGCGCTGGCTGGTGACCAAACCGCAGTTTTTAATCCTCGACGAACCGACGCGCGGCATTGATGTGGGCGCGCACGCCGAGATTATCCGTTTAATTGAATCCCTGTGCGCCGACGGTCTGGCGCTGCTGGTGATCTCCTCTGAACTCGAAGAGCTGGTCGGTTATGCCGATCGGGTGTTGATTATGCGCGATCTGAAGCAGGTGGCAGAAATTCCGCTGGAGCAGCTTTCGGTAGCGTCGATCGTCAATGCTATCGCGGACGGAGGGGTAAAACATGCTTGAGTCCCCTATGACATCTGAAAAAACGCCACGTCGTAAGCTGAAACTCCCGCCAGGGATGCCGCAAATCGCCGCGCTGCTGTTGGTGCTGTTGATTGACAGTCTGGTGGCCAATAACTTTTTTGCCGTGCATCTGCAGGATGGGCGTCTGTTCGGCAGTCCGATCGATATTCTTAACCGTGCGGCACCGGTTGCCCTGCTGGCGATCGGGATGACGCTGGTGATCGCCACCGGCGGCATCGATCTTTCCGTGGGTGCGGTGATGGCGATAGCAGGCGCGACGGCTGCGACATTGACCGTAGCCGGACACGGTGTGCCGTTTATTATTCTCTGCACGCTGGGAACCGGTTTAGCCTGTGGCGTATGGAATGGCGTGCTGGTGGCGCTGCTGCGTATTCAGCCATTTGTTGCCACGCTGATTCTGATGGTCGCCGGGCGCGGAATCGCTCAGCTGATTACGCAGGGGCAGATTGTGACGTTCGACAGTGACAGTCTTGGCTGGTTTGGTAACGGCTCGCTGTGGATGTTGCCGGTCCCGGTCTGGATCACGCTGGTGGTAGCGCTGGCGGTCTGGTTGCTGACGCGCAAAACCGCGCTGGGTCTGTTTATCGAAGCTGTGGGGATTAATCTGCGCGCGGCCCGTAACGCGGGGGTGACAGGCTGGCTGGTGGTGATGTCAACCTACGCGATAAGTGGCGTTTGTGCCGCTGTTGCGGGGCTAATCGTCGCGGCGGATATTCGCGGTGCGGATGCCAATAACGCCGGTTTATGGCTGGAGCTGGATGCGATTCTCGCCGTGGTGATTGGCGGTGCGTCGCTGATGGGGGGCCGCTTTAATCTGGTGTTGTCGCTGATAGGCGCGCTGATTATTCAGTCGATGAATACCGGGATTTTGCTCTCCGGCTTCCCGCCTGAGCTGAATCAGGTGGTGAAAGCGGTGGTGGTGATGTGCGTGCTGTTGCTGCAGTCACCACGGTTTATTGCGATGTTGAAACGGAGACGCCCGACATGATTAAACGTCATCTTCCGCTGATGATCACCTTGCTGGTGTTTGTGGCGGGTTACCTGTTTTGTCTGAGTCAGTTTCCGGGCTTTGCCTCCACCCGGGTAATCTGCAATATCCTGACCGATAATGCTTTCCTTGGGATTATCGCCGTCGGCATGACCTTCGTGATTTTATCGGGCGGTATCGATCTGTCTGTGGGTGCCGTGATCGCCTTTACCGGCGTGTTTCTTGCCCGGGCGATCGGTGATTTTCATATCGATCCCTTGCTGGCCTTTGCGCTGATTCTGTCGCTGGGCGCGCTGTTCGGGGCCATGATGGGCTGGCTGATCGATGCGCTGAAGATTCCGGCATTTATCATTACGCTGGCGGGGATGTTTTTCCTGCGCGGATGCAGTTATCTGGTGTCGGAGAACTCAATTCCTATCGATCATCCGTTCTACAGCATGCTTTCCAGTCTGGCGTGGAAAGTGCCGGGCGGTGGGCGTCTCAGCCTGCTGGCGGTGATTATGCTGGTAGTGGTGTTTGGCGGGATTATTCTGGCGCACCGCACGCGCTTTGGTAACCGGGTTTACGCCATCGGTGGCAATATGACATCCGCCCAGCTGATGGGTGTTTCGACCCGCGCGACCACCATTAAGATTTATATGCTTTCCACCACGCTGGCGACGCTGGCCGGGATCGTGTTCTCGATTTATACCTCGGCAGGTTATGCGCTGGCAGGGCTGGGTGTGGAGCTGGATGCGATCGCGTCAGTGGTGATTGGCGGCACGCTGCTGTCGGGTGGTGTCGGTACAGTTTTGGGCACGCTGTTCGGTGTGTTGATTCAGGGGCTGATTCAGACCTGGATTAACTTCGACGGTACGCTGAGTTCCTGGTGGACCAAGATCGCCATCGGAATTCTGCTGTTTGCGTTTATCGCCCTGCAGCGGTTGCTGACGGTCATCTGGGATCGTCAGCAGAACGCGCCCGTTAAGCGATTACCTTCCTGAGTTCTTCAGTACTCCGGTCAATGGCGGCTCGCATGAGCCGCCTTTTACTGCGCAAGGCGCAGCACCATTACCGTGACCTCTTCACCCGCGATTTGCCGCTGTTCCACCGCCTGCCATCCTGAACGCTGATAGAACGCCTGTTGATCGGGTGTATAGAGCCACAGTTCACCCATCTGCTGTTGTCTGGCTCGCGCAATCGCCTGCTGTATTAACGCTTTTGCCACGCCCTGACCCCGGAATACCTTGTCCGTCACCACCTCACCAATCCAGAATTCTCGTGCCGGAATGTCATCCAGTTCATAGCGAATGACGCTGCAGGTCGCGACCACCGTTTCGCCATCCGGTGTGGCAATAAGAGTAAATTCTGCCGAAGGTTTCTGATTGCGCTGTTTTAAACGCTCAAGGATGGCAGGCGGGTGAGACCATGCAGGAAGGTGTGACCATTCAGTGTGCAACAGTTGTGCGGTTTGTCCGGCGAAGCCGGGATGTTGGTTTAGCTCGGCAATGTGCATGGCGCTGGCGACCTTTGTTTTGTCAGGCTACAAGCAATACAGGCTGGTGGGGGAAAGTGCAAGTTCATGAAAGGGTTAAGTTATAGCAAAGACTTAGGTTCTCTTTTGTATGACAGGAAAAACAATCGCTATTGGATTTAGGTGCAGGGTCAGGAAAGGTATGCCTGATCGCAAAGGATTCCCGCATCCATGCGGATCGGCCGCGCCCTCCCTGGCGCGGACGCTTTGCTCTTCAGGCATACCTTTCCTTCCCGGTTGGGCTGATGCATCGCTTTAAGAAGCAGGACAGTGGATATTTCTATTGATGGTGGATTAATACAAATTGCTGTTGGCTGATGAGAAAGGTCAGGAAAGGTATGCCTGATCGCAAAGGATTCCCGCATCCATGCGGATCGGCCGCGCCCTCCCTGGCGCGGACGCTTTGCTTTTCAGGCATACCTTTCCTTCCCGGTTGGGCTGATGCAT
>NZ_LGYX01000017.1:0-71009 GCF_001264395.1 Pantoea sp. CFSAN033090
CCCCTCCAACTCTCATCAACCGCACTCAATCCAGATCTGATCCCAAAAAAAACCGCACCGCCGCCAGCCGGGCAGGAAGGGCCTGCCTGAAGAGCAAAGTGTGCGAGCCAGGGATGGCGAGCCCAGTCTGCAGGGATGCGTGATCCCTTTGCGATCAGGCAGGCCTTTCCTGCACGCCGCACCGTCTTGCCGCACCGTTCCGGCCTTACCACCAAGACATACGCCCACTCAATCCAGACCTGATCCCGCAAAACCCCGCACCAATGCCAACAGTGGAGGTAAGCCCTGCCTGAAGAGCAAAGTGTGCGAGCCAGGGATGGCGAGCTCAGTCCGCAGGGATGCGGGATCCCTTTGCGATCAGGCAGGTCTTTCCTGCACGACGCACCGGCTCACCGTCTCCCCACCCCGCACCTGCAAATCCGCCCGATAAAACCGCACCACTTCACCCACCATCAGCAACGACGGAGACACCGGCTTATCCCGCGCCACCGTCTCCGCTAATCCCCCCAGCGTGGTAATCAACACCCGCTGATCGGGCCGGGTCCCATTCTCAATAATCGCCACCGGCGTCTCCGCATCACGTCCCTGCGCCTGCAACTGCGCACTGATCGACGCACTCCAGCTCAACCCCATATAAAACACCAGCGTCTGATTCACCGCCGTCAGCGCAGCCGCCTCCAGCTGCGGCTCGCCGTTCCGCCCATGCCCGGTAATCAACCGCAAAGACTGCGCGCAATCCCGATGCGTCAACGGAATTCCGCTGGCTGCCGCACAGCCCACAGCCGCCGTAATCCCTGGCACGACCTCACAGCGAATCCCGGCCTGCTGCACGCTCACCATCTCCTCGCCTCCGCGACCAAAAACAAACGGATCGCCCCCCTTCAGCCGGATTACATTGCGTCCACTGCGCGCCAGTTCCACCAGCAACTGATTAATCTGCGCCTGCTTCAGACCATGCTGCCCCGGCTGCTTACCCACATCAATACACAACGCCTGCTCCGGCACCTCCGCCATCACCGCGTCACTCACCAGCCGGTCATATACCACCACCTCAGCACGCTGCAGCAACCGCAACGCCTTAACGGTCAGCAGTTCCACATCGCCAGGGCCCGCACCCACCAGCCACACCGCGCCCTGTTGCGACACGGCATCCACCGGGGCCAGTAACTTATCCAGAGAATCAATTGCTCGTGTCATCATTCCTCCGACATCACTTCGGACAGCAACAACTGCTTCAGCTCCGGAATACAGGAGCCGCACTGCGTGCCGCACTTTAGCTTTTCGCCCAACGCCTGAGTTGTACGACACCCCTGCGCCACCGCCTGTAAAATCGTCTGCTCACCCACCGCCATACAACTGCAAATAATCCGTCCCGTGGCCGCGCCCTGCGCGGGCTGTCCTGCCAGTACACTGTGCCGCCCTGCCGCATCCTGCGGCGCATGACTAAAGGCCTCGGCGACCCACGCACTATCAATCGACGGCAACACGGAGCCGGCATAAAACGCCAGCTGCAACTCGCCGTCACGCCATGCCAGCAACCGGTAATCATTGCCGCTGCCGGTCGCAACCTGCCTGTGACAGCCTGAAAGAACAACCTGCCCGTCCAGCCAGACCTGCGGCGAGCCCTCGCCCGCCACCGCATAACGCTGCACCGCCGGATAGGGGGTACGCGCCCAGTAACGCAACCCTGTGGGCTGCGCTATCTCGCGCTGCCATAGCCAGCCCTGCCAGCTCACCCTCAACGGCAGAATCCGCACCGACGTCTGCTTCAGCGCGGGCTGCCCCGAAAACGGACAGGCGCGGGCGGCCACCAGTAAATCGACGTGACTCTGCTGACTGAACTGCCGGTTCCAGTGCATCGGCACAAACAGCTCGCCGCGCCGCATCCCGGCATCGACACGCACCCGCACGCTAATCCAGCCCTGAACAGACTGCACCCGCGCCAGTCCGCCCGCCGTCACGCCATACGTTGCCGCATCCGCCGGATGCAGCGCGACAAACGGTTCATCGCAATGCTGCATCAGACGCGGCACCAGCCCGGTACGCGTCATGGTGTGCCACTGATCGCGCACCCGTCCGGTATTCATCAACAACGGATACGCCGGTTCGCGCGGGGCGACAACCGGCGTGGCCGGCACCCGCAACCGGGCCTTACCATCCGGATGAAAAAACCGACGATTGCCAAACAGCCGGGCGCAGCCCTGCGGACAGGCCGCGTTAACCGGCCACTGCACCGGACGCAGCGCATCCCAGTCAGCATTACTCAATTGCGCCAGGCCGCTGATATCAAACGCCCTGGCGCCCCGGTTCTCGAAACCTGACAACGCCGCATGCTCACGGAAAATCTCTGCCGGATGCTGCCAGTTAAAGCCTTCATCAAACCCTAAACGCCTGGCCACCTGCGACAGCAACCACCAGTCAGGCCGGGCGTCACCGGGTGCGGCGGCAAAAGCGCGCTGACGTGAAATACGCCGCTCGGAATTGGTCACCGTGCCGTTCTTCTCGCCCCACCCCTGGGCGGGCAGCAGAATATTGGCAAAGGCGCTGGTATCGGTCTGCGCCATCACATCTGATACAATCACCAGCGGACAGGCCGCCAGCGCCTGCGCGACGCGGTTGCCCTCAGGCATCGACACCGCCGGATTGGTGCCCATAATCCACACTGCTTTCACCGTGCCATCCGCCAGTGCCCGGAAAAGATCCAGTGCAGTCAGTCCCGGTTCCCGGGCAATGGCCGGACTGCGCCAGAAACGCTGCACCCGTTCGCAATCCGCTTCAGTAAAATTCATATGCGCCGCCAGCTGATTCGCCAGGCCACCCACCTCCCGTCCGCCCATGGCATTTGGCTGTCCGGTCAGCGAAAAAGGACCACAGCCCGCGCGGCCTATTTTGCCCGTCAGCAGATGCAGATTAAGAATCGCCTGGTTATTGTCGCTGCCGGTGGCGGACTGATTAATCCCCATGCACCATAGCGTCAGCACCCGATCGTGCTGGCTGAAAAGCTGGAAAAAGTGCGCGACCTGCTGCACGGTTAAGTCACATGCCTCTGCCACTCGCGCCACACCCCACTGCGCTGCGGCGGTCAGCGTCTCGTCCACACCATTCAGATGCGGCAACATGCTGGCATCAATGCCATCCTGCTGCGCCAGCCAGTGCAGCAGACCGGAAAACAACGCCGTATCGCTGCCGGGCCGCAACGGCAGGTGGAGATCGGCCTGATCGCAACTCGCCGTACGCCGCGGATCGATAACGACAATACACATCGCCGGACGTTGCAGCTTCGCCTGCATCAGCCGCTGCCACACCACCGGATGCGCCCAGGCAGCATTAGACCCCACCAGCAGCACCAGGTCGGCCTGCTCCAGATCCTCATAGCAGCAGGGCACCGCATCGGCCCCCAGCGCCCGCTTATAACCGACCACCGCCGACGCCATGCAGAGCCGCGAATTCGTATCGATGTTGGCTGCACCGATGTAGCCCTTCATCAGCTTATTGGCGACGTAGTAATCCTCGGTCAACAGCTGGCCGGAGCCGTAAAACGCCACCGCCTGCGGGCCATACTGATCGATAACCGCCCGCAATCCCGCCGCCGCCGCATCCAGCGCAGCGTCCAGGCTGACGCGCTGGCCGTTAACCTCGGCGTTCAGCAAACGCCCTTGCGGCGTCAGGGTCTGGCCCAGCGCTGCGCCTTTTACGCACAACCGACCTGCATTCGCGGGATGGTGCGGATCGCCGATCACGGTTGCCTGATGCGCCCCCTGCGGGGTGACGCAGACGCCACAGCCGACGCCGCAATAGGGACAGGTACTGTTCATGATGCCTGCGCCAGCTGATCCAGCGGACGATTTGCCAGCCAGATCTGACCCGCTTCCAACTTCACCGGCCAGCAGCGCAGCTGATGCTGCGGGTCATCCAGGCTCTGTCCGTCACGCAACCGTATCCGCTGCTTATAGAGCGGGGAGATCACCACCGGCTCGCCGCCCACATCGCCAAGGATCCCACGTGAGAGCACGCTGGCGTCGCTGCCGGGTTCGCGGTCTTCCAGCGCAAAAAGCGCATCGCCAAAGCGGAACAGCGCAACACGTTCGCTACCCAGTCGCGCCCCGATCCCCGCCTGCTGCGGAATCGCCTCCAGTGTACACACCGCGCTCCACGGCTCGGCTGGCGGCGGTAACAGCGAACGATCGGTAACGGCCTCCGGCTGACGCTGACCGCGCACCCGGCTGTAGTGCAGCGTCTCATCCGGGCGATCGCTGTTGACCGTAGGGGTAAACAGCGCAAGTCGTGAAGGATCCGCCAGCGTGGTCTGCCACTCGCACTGATACGCGTCCACCACCCGCTGCATCTCCTGCTCCAGCGTCTCGCCCAGACCGAGGCTATCCTCAATCACCACCTGACGCAGATAGTCCAGGCCGCCTTCCAGATTGTCCATCCAGACGCTGGTGCGCTGCAGCCTGTCTGCGGTGCGGATATAGAACATCAGCAGGCGGTCGACATAACGCAGCAGCGTGGCATCATCGAGATCGCTGGCGAACAGGTCGGCGTGGCGCGGCTTCATGCCGCCATTGCCACACACATAGAGATTCCAGCCCTTTTCCGTGGCGATCACCCCGATATCTTTGCTCTGCGCTTCCGCACATTCGCGGGTACAGCCCGATACCGCCATCTTGATCTTGTGTGGGGCGCGCAGCCCCTTGTAGCGGTTCTCCAGCGCAATGGCGAAAGCGGTTGAATCCTGCACGCCGTAGCGGCACCAGGTCGACCCCACACAGGACTTCACAGTGCGCAGCGACTTGCCGTAGGCGTGACCGGTTTCAAAACCCGCCGCCAGTAGCGTCTGCCAGATATCAGGCAGTTGATCGAGCCGCGCGCCAAACAGGTCGATACGCTGACCGCCGGTGATTTTGGTGTAAAGATCGTAACGCGCCGCCACCTCGCCAATCGCGATCAACCCCTGCGGCGTGATTTCGCCCGCCGGGACGCGCGGCACCACCGAATAGGTGCCATCTTTCTGGATATTGGCGAAATAGCGGTCGTTGGTGTCCTGCAACGGCAGATGCGCCGGTTTTAGCAGATAGTCGTTCCAGCATGAGGCGAGCAGTGACGCCACCAGCGGTTTGCACACTTCACAACCCTGCCCCCGACCATGTGACGTCAGCAGCGCATCAAAGGTTCTGAACTCACCGGCCCGCACCAGGTGATAAAGTTCCTGGCGCGAATAGCTGAAATGTTCACAGATATCTTTTTTTACCTCGACACCGAGGTTTTCCAGCTCAAACTCCATCACCTGTTTTACCAGTGCCGCACAGCCGCCGCAGCCCGTAGCCGCTTTGGTGCAGCTTTTGATGCTGCTCATCTCACCGCATCCGCCTTTCACCGCCGCGCAGATTTCGCCCTTGCTGACGTTGTGACAGGAGCAGACCTGGGCGCTGTCAGGCAACGCCGCGACGCCTGGCGCTTTCGGCGCCTCCGACAGCGCAGGCAGGATAAGGCTTTCTGGCGCGGCAGGCAGCGGTAACTCATTGAGCATCATCTGCAGCAGCGTGGCGTAGTCGCTGCTGTCACCGACCAGCACGCCGCCCAGCAGCCGGGTGCTGTCGGCAGAAACCACGATTTTCTTGTAGATGCCTTTTGGCCCGTCGGTCCAGTGATAGTGCTGACTGCCCGGCGTGCGGCCATGCGCGTCACCAAACGACGCCACCTCCACCCCCAGCAGTTTCAGTCTGGTACTCATGTCCGCGCCGCTGAAGGCGGTGGATTCAGCCGCCAGATGCCCGGCCAGCACGCGTGCCATCTGATAGCCTGGCGCGACCAGACCGAAGATCTGACCGTTCCACAATGCGCATTCACCAATGGCAAACACCTCTTCATCGCTGGTCTGGCAGCGATCGTTAATCTCAATGCCGCCGCGCGGTCCCAGCGTCAGGCCCGCTTCACGTGCCAGCTCATCGCGCGGCCGGATACCGGCGGAGAACAGCACCAGATCGCCGGGTAAACTGCTGCCGTCAGCAAAGCGCAGCACCACGCTACCGTTGGTCTGACGCTCAATCAGTTCGGTCTGTTTTGAGGTGTGAACCGTGACGCCCAGCGCATCGATCTTCTGGCGCAGCATCAGCGCCCCGCCCTCATCGAGCTGCACTGCCATCAGGCGTGGCGCAAACTCCACCACATGCGTTTCCAGCCCGAGCTGCTGCAGCGCATTCGCCGCCTCCAGACCCAGCAGGCCGCCGCCAATCACGATGCCGCGCTGGCTATTGCGGGCGCAGGCAGCAATGGCATCAAGGTCATCCAGCGTGCGGTAGACAAAGCAGCGTTCGTCGTCGTGGCCCGGTACCGGCGGTACAAAAGCACGCGAGCCGGTAGCCAGCACCAGCTTATCCCACGCCAGCTCATTGCCCGCGCTGTCACGCAGACTGCGCTGCTGACGATCGATCGCTACGACTGCGCAGCCGCTGCGCAGTTCGATGCCGTGCAGGGTAAAAAAGTCCGCGCTGACCAGCGACAGATCGTCGGCCGTTTTGCCGTTGAAATAGTCCGACAGATGCACCCGATCGTAAGCCTGCTGACGCTCCTCGCCGTAAACCACGATGTGGTAGTGCTGATGCAGTTCGCGGGCAACCAGCTGTTCAAGAAAGTGGTGACTGACCATGCCGTGACCCACCACGGCTAATACCGGTTTACTCATCTCAGGACTCTCTGCAGCCTGCGGCTGCGGTTCAGGTTGACGGGAATCGAACAGGGCTTCGAGCGTGACAGCTTCGGTGTGCAGCAGACGCGCCAGCAGCGCGGGACCCTGCCGGGTGTCGCCAGAGAGCAATACGCCACAGAGGCGGCCCTGACGAAGAAACAGACGGCGGTAGTCGCCGGAGATCGGATCAAAACTGCTGATGGAGGGTGCCTCACTGACATCCCCGGCGCTGAACAGCGAAATGCCACTGACTTTGAGCCGCGTCGCCTGCGGCTGGCTGACAAAATCCGCCAGTGGCGACCCCGCCAGCTGTGCGGCCAGAATCTGCGCCTGCGTCAGGCAGGGTGCGACCAGGCCAAAGGTTTCGCCGGCAATTTCGCAGCACTCGCCTACGGCGTACACCGACGGGACCGCTGTGCGTAACTGCCCATCGACCAGAATGCCGCGCTGACACGGCAGACCCGCTGCCTGCGCCAGCGTTATCTCCGGCTGAACGCCGATGGCAATCACCACCTGCGTGGCGGCGCAGTGACGACCGCTGGTCAGCGTCACACCCGCCTCGTCAATCGCCGTGAGTCCGCTGTTCAGCACGCAGCGGATACCGCGCTGCTGGAGTGCCGTCAGCAACAGCTCGCCCGCCTTTGCATCCAGCTGGCGATCCAGCAGCCAGGGTTTGTGATGAACCAGCGTAACCTCACGCCCACGGGCACAGAGTGCCGCCGCCGCTTCAATGCCGAGAAAACCACCGCCCAACACCACCACCGGTCCCTGGCACGCCAGGAGTTGCCGGACGTCGGCGATACTGCGAAAACCCAGTACGCAATCCGCGTTGATGCCGGGAATGGCGGGCAAACGGGGCTGTGAACCGGTGGCAAACACCAGCCGATCCCAGCCCAGCTGGCGATAATCGGTCTGCACTGTACGTGCCGCCAGATCGACCTGCAGCACGGTTTCGCCGGATAGCAGCGTGACGCCGTGCCGCTCATACCAGTCGCGATCGTGGATCAGCGTTTCACTGAACGGCGTTTCACCCGCCAGCACCGGCGAGAGCAGCACACGGTTGTAATTGCCGTGCGGCTCGCGGCCAATGACCGTGATGGCGAAGCGCTGCGGTGCACGTTGCAGCAGGCTCTCCACCATCTGCATTCCCGCCATGCCATTACCTATCACCAGCAACCGTTGCTTCATGGTCTGTTCCTTACGCCGCAGTGGTCTGTTTTTCATAGAGGAAATGCAGCACTTTCTGTCGCAACTGGTGGTAGCGCGGCTCATCCGCCAGCGCCACCCGTGAACGCGGACGTGGCAGATCGACAGTGAGGATCTCGCCAACCTGCGCCGCCGGGCCATTAGTCATCATCAGCACCCGGTCTGACAGCAGCACGGCTTCATCCACGTCATGGGTAATCAGCACGATGGTGGTGTTCAGCTCCTGCTGAATGCGCATCACGCTGTCCTGCAGATGAGCGCGGGTTAAGGCGTCCAGCGCGCCAAACGGCTCATCCAGCAGCAGCACGCGTGGCTTCATCGCCAGCGCCCGCGCAATACCGACGCGTTGCTTCATACCGCCGGATATTTCGCCGGGCCGCTTGTGCATGGCATGGCTCATCTGCACCCGGTTAAGGTTGTGCTCGATCCAGTCACGCATCTCCGCTTTGCTGAAGCGCCCTTTAAACACCTGTTGCACCGCCAGCTCGACATTCTGAAATGCCGTCAGCCACGGCAGCAGCGAATGGTTCTGAAACACCACCGCGCGCTCCGGACCGGGGCCAGTGATTTCGCGGTTATCACACAGCAGCACGCCGCTGCTGGGCCGGGTTAAACCGGCAATCAGGTTCAGCAGCGTCGATTTGCCGCAGCCGGAGTGGCCGATCAGGCTCAGGGTTTCCCCTTCGTGAATATCAAAACTGACATTGTCCAGCGCCAGAAACTCGCCGCTGGCGGTGGCAAAACGCTGGCTGACCTGCTGGACGCGAATGATCTGTTGCATCGTGCTCTCCTTATTTATCCCAGCTAAAACGACGGACCAGCAGCATCAGCCCCTGTTCCAGCAGCAGCCCGATTACGCCGATGACCAGAATGGCGACCAGAATATTTTCCACGTTGAGGTTGTTCCACTCATTCCAGATCCAGAAGCCGATGCCCAGTCCGCCGGTCAGCATTTCGGCGGCGACGATCACCAGCCAGGCGATGCCGATAGAGAGACGGACCCCGGTCAGCACCGCGGGCAGCACGGCGGGCAGCAGGATCCGGCGCATCACCGTCCACTCAGAAAGCTGTAACACCCGCGCCACGTTGAGGTAATCCTGCGGAATACGCTGTACCCCTTCGGCGGTGTTAATGATCATTGGCCAGATCGAACAGATAAAAATGGTCCAGCTGGCGGCAGGCTCGGCGCGCTGAAACAGCAGCAGGCCAATCGGCAGCCAGGCCAGCGGACTCACCGGCCGCAGCAGGGCGATGACGGGATTGAACATCTGCGCCATAAAGCTAAAGCGACCGATTAAAAAGCCCGCCGGAATGCCGACCAGCGCGGCCAGGCCGAATCCAATGCCGACGCGTTGCAGCGACGCCAGCACGTTCCAGCCGATGCCCTGATCGTTGGGGCCGTTGCTGTAGAACGGGTCAGCGAACAGGACCTGAGCGGCCTGCCAGGTGGCGTAAGGCGAAGGGAAACCCGGTTGCGACAGCGCCGCGATCTGCCACACCAGCAGCATTAATAACAGGCCACCGGTGGCGGGAATGGCGCGCTGCAACAGCGGACGCAGACGCGCCGGACGGGCTGCGGCTTTCGGGGTGACCTGTAACGGAATAACGGTGGCACTGTTGTGACTCTGCACCGGCTGCGCCAGGGCGCGCGCGTCAGTTTTCATAGCAACCTCTCTTAACGTTTGATAGCGAAACTGGCGGCATAGGCGGCAGGATCGCTGCCATCCCAGACCTTGCCGTCGATGAAGGTACTGCTGCGCATTTCACTGGCGGGCAGTGCAACCTGTCCGACTGCGCTGGCGGCCTGTTTGTAGATGTCGATGCGGTTGATCTGGCGCGCCACCGCGAGGTAGTCGGGATCGCTGGCAAGCAGGCCCCAGCGTTTCATCTGGGTCAGGAACCACATGCCGTCTGAGAGCCAGGGAAAACTGACGTTGCCGTTGTCAAAGAAGCGCATCGGGTGAGCGTCCTGCCACGACTGCCCCAGGCCGTTCTGATACTGACCGAGCATCCGACCCTGTAACGTCTCCACTTTGGTATTGATCCAGGCGCGGCCGGCTAAAACCTGCGCGGTTTCGCGGCGGTTGTCGTCCGAGGCATCAATCCAGCGCGCGGCCTCCAGCACAGCGGCGGTGAGTGCACGGGCCGTGTTGGGGTTCTCTTTCACCCACTCTGCGCGGGTGCCGAGCACTTTTTCCGGATGCTCCGGCCAGATCTGCTGGCTGGTGGCGGCGGTAAAACCGATGTTGTCGCTGATGGCGCGCTGGTTCCACGGCTCACCAACGCAGAAGCCGCTCATGTTGCCAATTTTCATGTTCATCACCATCTGCGGCGGCGGCACAACCACGGTGCGCACGTCATCAAACGGGTGGATGCCCGCATTGGCGAGCCAGTAATAGAGCCACATGGCATGGGTGCTGGTCGGAAAGGTATGGGCGAAGGTAAAGCTGCCTTTGGCGCTGCCATCAATGGCCTTTTTCAGGCTGGCCGCATCGGTGACCCCACTGGCTTTCAGCTGGTTCGACAGGGTGATCGCCTGGCCGTTATGGTTGAGCGTCATCAGGTTCGCCATGTCGTGCTGCGGACCCGCTACGCCCAGTTGCAGGGCGTAGATCATGCCGTAGAGCACATGCGCCGCATCCAGCTCACCGGAGGTCAGTTTGTCGCGCACCGCCGCCCAGCTCGCCTCTTTGCTGACCTGCAATGTGAGACCATACTTTTTGTCGAAGCCTTTCACAGAGGCCATCACCACCGGCGCGCAGTCAGTGAGCGGGATAAAGCCGACCCGCACCTGCGCTTTTTCTGGCGCATCTGATCCCGCTGCCCAGACCGCATTTCGTAATCCCGGAACGATCCAGGCCGCACCCAGCGCGGCGCCGGAGATCAGCGCCTGACGTCGTGTCAGTGAAAATGGCGTTTTGCTCATCTTGTTGCCCCTGAACAGAAATAAAAAAAGGCGTCCTCCGACAAGCCGAAGCCTGCGGATGGACGCCTTTATCCAAAGCACTGACCCCACCGCCATTGGCGGGAGCAATGCGTACTCTCTATAGGGATTAAGCAAAGGATGTGCCAGATCGCCGAAACAGCCTTAATGCCGATCTGCGGTGACGCACTGTTGAAAAATTAACCGTTTTTGCACGTTTCTGACGCAGATCACGCACAAAGGTTGTGCAGCTACCTCATCCGGGTTAGTTGCTCAGGGTCTTCGCTACCGCCAGTACCGCCTGCGCGATCTCCAGTACCCGCTTATTCTGATTCATCGCACTTTTGCGTAATGCCTGCCAGGCGGCCTCTTCTGTGAAACCCTGCTGCTGCATCAGCCAGTGTTTGGCCTGATCGATCACCCGCCGCTCGTCCAGTGAGGCGCGCATCGCCGCCAGTTCATCCGCCTGCTGCTGCAAACGCTGCGACTGTTCGCCAATCAGCGATAGCACCGAGCGCCCCAGCTGCGGGGCCAGACCGTCGCTGTCGAGCGCCGCCGCGCCAGGCAGCCAGTCCGCCCCGGAGACGTAAAGCGAAAAATTGCTGTCGCCCTGCACCACTGTTCCTGCCGCCTGCTGTTGTGCCTGATCAATGGCAGCCCGGCAGCGCTGCATCAATGTCGCCGTCAGGGCATCCTCCAGCATTTTCATCTGATCCAGCCGCTCAGAGAGCAGGGAAAACCAGTGCAGCGCGCCGGTCTCATCACAACGGCCGCCGGTGCAGGCGATGCGACGAAGGCGTTCGATGTCGCGGCTGGCCTGAGCCAGCGGCTGCCAGGATTCACACGCGGCGCTGTCAGCAAACTCCCGGAAGGTGATAAAGCTCTGCTCCTGTGCCGCAATCAGGGCGACCATCTGGCTGCGCTGGTCGGGGGTGAACTGACGCGCCGCAAAGCCGGCTGAGCCGATGGCCCGCTCCTGCCCGGCCAGTTCTTTGCCCTGCATAAAACTGAACAGGGCGATCAGTGCACGGGAGATGCCGGGATAGCTGGCGGTGTCGGCCGCCTCAAACACCAGATTGAGTAAAGTACGGATAACCTGGTTAAAGGCGGCCATCGCCGCGGCCTGATCAAGCTCACGCTGGCTGATTTGCTGGCGCAGCGCAGGCAGTCCGGCCAGCGCCTGCAGGGCAGCGGCAATCAGGTTGCAGAAGCGGCTGTAGCCGGGCTGCGCTATGGCGGCCGGCAGCGCCTGATAAAAATGCTCCAGGCCGGCGCTGACCTCCTGCTGGCGGGCATGACGTTCGGCGCTGAACAGCGCTCCGTCAGAGCAGATCCAGAGATTGTTTGCGCCACGTTCCCGCTGCAACCGATGGACCAGTTCACTGACGGCAGCCATCAGCTCGCCGGTTTCCAGAAGACGTTGCAGGCTGGCGATATCGCTCGCGCGTGATGCCTGCAGCCAGGTCAGGGCGTCCCTCATTGCTCACCTCAGTGCGGTTAAAACCTTTCAGAAGCAAAAGTCGTGCCGCTTTCCTGAAAAAAGAGGGTCTGAGCAGGGGCGTAAAATCTGATTTTGATAAGTTTCTTAACGCAAACTGATAAATTTTTTCGGCAACAAGTTATTAGTAAATCTTAATAGTTTCCAATCGGATTCATTGCATGTCAGAATGCGCGGCACTGTTCTCAACCAGTTTGTCTCTGCGATAATTCAGTTCGATTTAACTATCACATTGCCTGGTGCTTTTCTTACATCGCAGCCTGCCTGAAAAGCGCCTGCTATCACGCATCGGCAGCGGGTGCAATGGTTTGAATTCTCAAAAGTCTTAGGTAAACTGAATGCGTTACTATCCCGATGTAATCTGACCCTTTTTTTAAAAACAGAATTTCGGCACGATGCGGCGCGATAAAGATCGCCTCCTGGCATCGGGCCTGGCAATATGCAGATACTTTGATGAGATCACGAGGAACATGGTGAAAAAGAGTCTTGCGTTAACACTGCTGGCGGTTCTTACCCTGGCAGGCTGTAAGGCCCCGCCGCCGCCCGTCACTGACGATACGCTGGTTACCAGCGAAATTAACGGCGTCAAACTGGTCCATCGACACGCTGTCGCGGCACCGACTGAATTTGAGCCGGTCAATCAGACCTGGCGGGCGCTTTATGGCGCATCCGTCATGACCTCGCCTGATTACGGCGGCAAAGTGGTTCGCTATCTCGAAACGGGTAAACCGTTCGAAGTATTAGGTAATGTGGAACACAGCTGGCTGGCGATTGCTGACCAGGCTGACGGCCCGCTGATCGGTTATGTGCCATTAAAAGCGGGTGTAGAGAGCAGCCGTTACGATGCCACCGTACAGAGCGATCGTCCCCGTCCCCGCAAAACGAAACAGGTCTGTGTGGCCGTCGGTGGCGCCAGCAAAGCCTGCCGGACTAACGATACCGCGACCTGGATCTTAGACTGAATATGAAATCCGGCGCATATTGCCCGCAGAACCGTCCCGGGCTGCGGGTACAGGGATTTGCCATTGGCTGGAAGATCACGAATTAATGACTGTGGAATCCCCTGCGCGTGAGGCGACCCCCTCAGGCAATGAGAATCTCTTACTTCAGGCTGCGGCGCCACTGCTGAACGCGGTGGTGCAAATTCGTCAGGCAGCTACCCACGATGACCCTGCGGGCCTGCGCCAGTCTCTGATCGATGAAATCCGCCAGTTTGAACAACGCTGTAAACAGGCAGGGCTGCCGTTTGAGATGATTATCGGCGCGCGTTACTGCATCTGCAGCGCGCTCGATGAAGCGGCTGCGCAAACTCCATGGGGCACGCGCGGCGTCTGGTCTGGCAACGGCATGCTGGTGACCTTCCATAATGAAAGCTGGGGCGGCGAAAAATTCTTTCAACTGCTGTCGCGCATTTCACAGAGCCCGCAACAACACCTCTGGCTGCTGGAAGTGGTGCAATACTGTCTGCTGCTGGGCTATGAAGGCCGCTATCGCGGCAGTGAAAATGGTCGCGCCCAGTGCGATGGTATCCGTAAACGCCTGAAAACCCTGATTGACGAAACGCGTGCCCAGCGCCAGACAGCGCAACCGCCACTGGTTGAAGTGCATCCGCTGGTGAGCACCCTCGCCCGCCCGATGGTGCCGCTCTGGGCCTGTGCCATGCTGGTCGCACTGATCGGCTGCCTGATCTATAGCGGCCTGAACTGGCGTCTCGGCAATGCCGCCGAACCGCTGCTGCGTACTATCTATCAGACGCCGCTGCCGCAGATTACCGCGGGCCGTCGTCCCTCTTCCCCGCAGGCGCTGCTCGATCTGCGTCAGCGCCTGAATGATGTGATTGCAGCCGGGCAGCTTGAGGTCAGCGATGGTGCCTTTGGCAGCAAAGTGATCATCCCCGCGGACAAACTGTTCGCCGAACAGGGCACGGTGATCAATCCGGTGGGGCGCGCCCTGCTGGCCCGCGTCTCAACCGCGATGAAAGATGTCAAAGGGACCATTCTGGTGTCGGTGTTTACCGATGATCATCCGGTGGATAACAGCCGCTTTGCCTCCAGCTATGAGTTCTCATTTGCCCGCGCCCGCGCCATCACCCAGTTGTTACAACTGCAACTGGCTGACGGGCATACGGTTCGCTCCGAAGGCCGCGGCGACAGCGACCCCTTGCTGCCCAACGACAGCAGCGAAAACCGGACCCGCAACCGCCGTGTTGAAATCACCCTGTTTGCCGCGCCTGAAACGCTCAGTAATCATCAAGGAGCACAATAATGCGCGCCTCCCTTCGCCTGCTGCTAACGCATCGCCTGCTGTGGAGCTTTATTGGCGTCACGGCGCTGAGCTGTCTGGTCTGGATGCTGGGGCCGTTCTGGTCATGGGGCGAATCGCGCCCACTGGAACCCGTGCTGCCTCGCCAGCTCACCGTGAGCGCCCTCTATTTTCTCTGGATCCTGTTCCAGCTGATCCCGTCGCTCTATCGTGCCTGGTTCAACAGCCGCTTACTGACCCAGCTTCAGCTGTCGGGCAACGACGACCCGGCGGAACGTCAGATGACCGAAGAGCGGCTCAACCAGCGCTTCAGCGAAGCTGCGATGCAGCTGAAACGCACCCAGTTTGGCCGTCGTCACAGCGGGAACCTGCTCTCACGCTTTAACGCTAATTATCTCTATCAGCTGCCCTGGTACCTGGTCATGGGTGCGCCCGGCGCCGGTAAAACCACCGCGCTGTTTAATGCCGGCCTCGATTTCCCGCTGACAGATACGCTGGGCAAAAATGCGGTCCGCGGCGTCGGGGGCACCCGCAACTGTGACTGGTGGTTTACTGACAGCGCGGTGCTGATTGATACCGCCGGTCGTTATGCGTTGCAGGAGAGCCAGCGCGTGCGAGATGCCGCGGAATGGCACAGCTTTATCAACCTGCTGAAACGCTATCGCACCCGCCAGCCGATTAACGGTGTGATCATGACCATCAGCGTCGCCGATCTGCTGAGTGATTCAGCCGAGGCGCGTTTCGCCCAGGCCAGCGCGCTGCGAGAGCGCATGGCAGAACTGCATCAGCAGACCGGTATTCACTTCCCGGTTTATGTGATGGTCACCAAAACCGATCTGCTGAAAGGCTTTATGAGTTACTTCGGCTCGATTGATAAAGCGCGGCGTGACGCTATCTGGGGCTTCACGTTTAACTGGGAGCTGGGCAAGCCGCACAAAGATGACTGGCATCGCCATTTTGGCCAGCAGTTTCAGCGGCTGGAACAGCAGCTCCAGCAACAACTGGCGGAGCAGATGACCCATGAGCGCGACCTGAACGAGCGCGCTGAGTGCTTCCTCTTCCCGCAGGAGTTCGCCTCGCTGCGTCCACTGCTGAACGAATATCTGGATATCGTTTTTTCTGACCATCAGGATGCGGTCGCCTGGAGCCCGCGCGGCCTCTTCTTCACCAGCGGAACCCAGGAAGGCCTGCCGTTTGATCGCGTAATGGGTGAACTGAGCCGCAAACTGCAGTTGCGTCAGGCGGGCGATCACTCGATCGCGGCCTGGGACAGCGTTAATCGCAACAGTCCGATTCCCGGCAACAAAGGCCAGAGCTTCTTTATTCGTGACCTGCTCAGCGATCTGATATTCAAAGAGAGCGGCCTGGCCGGCAGTAATCGCCGCTGGGAGTACCGTAATCAGCTGTTCCACTGGATTGGCTACGGCGTGCTGGCAGGCGCCCTGCTGATCGCCTCCAGCCTGTGGGGCATCAGTTACTATCAGAATCAGCAGTATCTGCAGCAGGTTGCCGCACGGGTACCGCTTATCCGTGAGCAAAGTCAGCAGGTGATTCATCAGCCTGCTGATAATATTTTTGATCTGCTACCCTTTCTGAATAACCTGGTGAAGTTGCCGCTCTCGGCGCGCTTTTCCCTCGATAATCCGCCGCTTACTATGCGGGCGGGCTTATACCGGGGTAATCAGATTAGCGATGCCGCCTGGGTGCTTTATCAAAATGCGCTTAAGTCTTTGTTGCTGCCGCGTGTGGCGCAGCAGATCACGAATATCCTGCGCAACGACCCGGGTGATGATAACGCCTACAGCCGCAATGCGCTGCGCGCCTATCAGATGCTCTATCAACCGCGTAATTATGATGGCGAGTTTTTACGGGCCTGGCTGCTGCAAAATTTACAGCGCTCCCTGCCCGATACGGTAAGCGCCCGCGACCTGCAGCAGCTTGACTGGCACCTGAGCCAGCTGCTGGATCAGCAGATTCAGTCGTCGCCTTATGCACGTGATAATGCACTGATGATGCGCAAGCTTGCAGAGAATCTGAAAATTGCGGACCAGGCGGGCGGCATGCTGGCGGTAGCGCCGCGGCACCCGGCCCCGCAATCAAACTCGCATAGCGAGTAATGGTGAGGTGAACATGGCTGCTTACACGGCCCCCGGCTGGTATGGCAAGCTGCCGTCGACCGGTGACTTTCTGCACCATCGACTGAGCGAGCAACAGATTAGCCCGTGGAATCACTGGTTCCAGCAGGGATTAATGCACTGGCATCAGCAGGCGTATTCCTACAGCGCGGACTTTCTCCACGCGCCGGTGTGGAACTTTGTGCTGCCGGTTACCGCGACCCGACCGCAGATACAGATGGGTTGTCTGCTGCCCTCCTGTGACCGCGTCGGACGCGCCTGGCCGCTGCTGGCCCTGCACAGCTTCACGCTGGCTCAGTGGCATCCTGCTCAGCTGACCATTTCCGGCGACTGGTTTCAGGATCTGGGCGCGACACTGTTACGGGCGGTTCAGACACCGCTGAACGGCGAGCAGTTAGAGCAGCAGATACAGGCTTTGCCACCGCTGCTGGTGCCGGCCAGGAAGCCCTCTGAAATCATGGATGTGATCGGTTTTCAGGATCTGCCCTGCACGCTGAGCTGGCGTGAAGTGGCTGAACGTTTCGACCCTCAGCAGCATATGAGCTACTGGTGGAGTAACCGCAGTGATGGTTTTGCCCACGCGACCCACAAGCACAGCGGCAACCTCACCGCGCAACTGTTTTCGTTACTGTTTAACCCGGCGGCAGGTTCACAGCCGGGACGTAATGGCCTCTATCCTCCGATGTTCGAGTGAGGCCGGAAGCGTTTGCCGTTCAATCTGGGATAACTCATGCAATTTACCATTGTGCAATGCACTACGGATGTTCCGGTCAGAAGCGTCGCGTTTCAACCGCCTGGCGGTACCATTGGCCGCAGTCAGGACAACGATCTGGTGCTGCCAGATGAGACTCGGGCCATTTCGCGTCTGCAGGCGCTGGTTCACCTGTCGCATGACGGAGAGTGCCGTCTGACGAACCAGGGCAGCGTGACCCCGGTGGAGCATAACGGCATTACCCTGGGTCGCGGCATGCAGGTCGTGCTGAAGCATGGCGATGCGCTGCGCATCGGTGACTATGCGCTGGAAGTACGAGACCCCGCCTGCCACGACACGCAGAGCGATCCGCTGGCGCTGTTTGCTGGCGACAGCGCTCAGCCCGCGAATCCGCTGGGCATCCACGAACATCATGAGGTTGAGGACCGGCTGCTGGTCAGTGAGGTCACGCCCTCACGCCACGAGCGCCACAACGATGCGCGACTGGCTATCGACCCCCAGGCCAGCGAGCCGCGTCGGGCGCTGACGGCGCAGCCGGTGGATCAGGATCGGCTGATCGCCGCACTGCTGGAGGGGATGGGGCTGAGCAACGGTCACGCCACGCCGGTGGATGAAGAGCAGATGCGCATTACTGGCCGGATGCTGAGCCTCTTTTCCCAGGGCACTGTCGCGCTGCTCTCTTCGCGATCCATTCTCAAGCGTGGTGTCAAAGCGGACATGACGATGATCCTGAATGAGGCCAACAATCCGTTCAAGATCCTGCCCTCCGGCAAAACCGTGCTGATGCAGATGTACCAGAGCCAGATGCCCGGATTTATGCCGCCGGAACAGGCGGTACGCGATGCCCTGGTCGATTTGCAGGCCCACCAGCTGGGGATGATTGCCGGTATCCGCGCCATTATTGCGGCGATGCTGCAATCCTTTAATCCGCAGCGGCTGGAGGAGCAGGCGCGTGCCGATGGCGTGGTGTCAAAAATGCCCTTTTCCGCCATGAAGAAGGCGGCGCTGTGGGACTACTTCACCCGTAATTATCAGCGTACGGCCGGAGAGATCGAAGATGATTTCCATACGCTGTTTGGCGAGGCCTTTCTCCATGCCTATGACATGGAGGTGAATCAGTACAAGGACTCTCAGACGCGGGTAGATGAACCATGAAAATCGTTTTTGCCAGCCGCTGCCAGCAGGGGCTACGCGATGAGAATCAGGATCGCACCGGCGCAGAGCTGGATGAGCGTAAAGCCTGTTTTGTGGTCTGCGATGGCGTGGCCGGTCTGCCCGGCGGCGAGATGGCGGCACAGCTGGTGCGTGACACCCTGCTGAGCCAGTTACAGGCGCACGCCGACCTGACGCCGGAGATAACCCATCAGGCGATTGAACAGTGCCGCTTAGCGCTGCATGAGGCACAGGGTAAAAATCCGAAATATTCACGCATGAGCACCACGCTGGCGGCCCTGTTTATCGACCGCGAAAAACAGCGCGCATGGTGGGCGCATGCCGGTGACAGCCGGGTTTACCACTTCCGCCGCGGCGTGCTTCATGAGGTCACTCGCGATCATAGTCTGGCCCAGCAGCTGAAAGAAGCGGGCTATGAAAATACCGGCATTAACAGTAATTTACTCTATAATGCGCTCGGCGCTGAACCGCCTCGCTTAGTAAGCTTTTCGCAGGAGATTGCGCTGGAGGATGGCGACGCGTTTCTGGTCTGCACCGATGGCTTCTGGCTGAATCTGGCCAGTCATGAAATGGAACAGGCGCTGCGCATGGTGAATGCCTGCGAAGAGTGGCTGGCTCTGATGGAACAGGCGGTGAGCCGCAACGTTAAGAAAGATAATCTCAGCGCACTGGCGGTCTGGATTGGTGAGCCGGAGGAGGCAACGCTGCTCTATTCACTGGCTGATTCGGCGCGCTTTCTGCCGCCTCGTTTTTGATTCCAAGGATCCTTATGAAACTGTGGTTGCCCGGCATCATCACCCTGCTGATTGCCTTTCACGCCCAGGCTGAAAATTATCGGGTTGTTTACTCCCCCAGCCTGGCGCTGGAGGTCTATATCGATAATGTGGTGAGTAAAGCGCCTGACGACTGGTGCAAAGAGACGCTGCCACTGCGCATCGTCTCCGGCAAAAGTAAGGATTCGGCGGTGCTGACCACCTTTTTACCGCGCGTCGGCACCCTGCTCGCTAATCAGTGCGGATTACTGGACGAGCTGCCCTGGCAGATGACCAGTAAAGAGGGTGGCGTACTGGCCAGCGGCAGCGCCAGTAAGCTGCAGAACTGGCGTCCTATCGTGATGGCAGATGCCACCGCCAGCGCCAGTGAGAGTAATGCTGCACCGCTTGACCTGTCTCGGCCCGCCAACAGCACGCCGCTGCAACATTTTGATCTCCCCAGCGGCTGCCATTTTCGCACCGCCTGGGATGAAAATGCCCAGACCCTGTTTATCCCGGATGTCAGCAAGCAGCAGTGCTCACCGGATGGCTGGGCAGAAGGCAAAAGTGAGCTGATGCTGGCGACCCCAGACCACCCAACGCCGGTGGCAGTCACCTTTTATCAGGGCTATCCCATCGCCAATCTGACGATCCCGGACAGCAAGCTGGAGGTTATCGCCGCGAACAATCAGCGCATGATTGTGACACGCCCGGATGCGAATGATAGCTGGCTGGTGCTGCCCTTTGATGCCAAACAACATGTCTGGCGCTTCAATGGTGCCCTGTTGATAAAGATGGATAAGAATGCTGCGCAGCAGGATGCTGACGCTGTGAAATCGCGAGTTGATACGTTGCGCAGCCACTGGGCGCCCTATTTCATGCCACAGCAAAAAGTGAATGTGTTACTCATCGACACCCTGCACGCGGATCTGGTTGATCCTGCCATTGGTGCCTGGCGTAACATCAATTAATTACCGCGCAGCCTGGCGAGCAGGCCGTGTACAGAGAGTTCACTATGTCGGCAAATGATAATCCGAAAACCGTTCCGAATGCCCTGCCTGACGGATACCGTTTCAATGAGTTTGAGATCAAGGAAGTGATCGGAGGCGGCGGCTTCGGCATCGTCTATCGCGCGTGGGATCACCAGCTTGAACGCACTATTGCAATCAAAGAGTACATGCCGGTGTCGCTGGCAGTCCGTGCCGCCGATTTAACGCTGGAGCTGCGCGGTGAGCGTTTCCAGAAGCTGTTTAATGCCGGGCTCACCAGCTTTATTCAGGAAGCGCGTCTGCTGGCTCGCTTTAATCATCCGGGACTGCTGCACGTGCTGCGCTTCTGGGAGCAGAACGGCACAGCCTATATGGGCACGCTCTACTACAGCGGTATGACGCTGAAAGAGTGGCAGGTAACCAGCCCGGCGTCGATCACTGAAGCCTGGATCCGCCGCCTGCTGCCGCCGCTGTTGGGTGCCATCAGCACCATCCATCAGGCCGGCTATCTGCATCGCGATATCTCGCTCGACAATATTCAGATTCAGGAGAACCAGCTGCCGGTTCTGCTCGATTTTGGCTCGGCGCGTAAGGAGATTGGCAACCTCTCTGACGAAACGGAAATCATGCTTAAACCTGGCTTTGCGCCGATTGAGCAGTACAGCGAAGAGGGTGAAGTTGAACAGGGACCATGGACCGATATTTACGCCCTGGGCGCGGTGCTGCATAACCTGATTACCGGTAATCCACCGCCGGTCAGCGTGGTGCGCTGCATTGAAGATAATTATCAGCCGCTGGTGGAACGCCAGCCCGAAGGCTACTCACTGCCGCTGCTGCATGCCATTGACTGCGCGCTGGCAATGAAGCCAGGCGATCGCCCACAAACGATTGATGCCTTTGCCGCGTTGATTGATCTGCCGGTCAGTGATGTGGAAGCGGTGGTAAACAGCTTCCCGGTGCCGGGCGAGCCGCCTGCTCTGCCGGTCGAGGAGCCGGTTGAGGCTTCTGCGCCGGTGGTAATGGCGATGAATCATGCCGCCGCGTCCGCCGAGCCGGTGACGCCGCGCACGGTGCGTAAACTGTCGCCTGGATTGCTGGGCCTGGCTGCCGTGGCCATTCTGGCCGTGGTTGTCGCCATCTGGCTGGCGAATCGCCACAGTGCCACACCGGAAGTGGTTAACAACAGCTCAGCCATGACGCAGGCGCCCGCATCGATTCCGTCAGCCGCAGCCGTTCCGGCCGCGCTGGCGACCGTCTATCTTAAGCTGGAGAGCGGTGAAAGCGTGGTGCTTAACGGACAGCCGGTTGAGGTAAAACCGGGCAGCAGCGGATTTGCCGCGCTGAATCTGGCGGCGGGACAGTACAAAATTGACGTTAAGAATGGCAGTGAGACGCACACTCAATCCCTGACCATCGATAAGCCCGGCACCTGGCTGATTAATCCGGGTAACTAAGCCCGGTAATCCGCAGCCGGATCGTAAAAGGGCGCGACAGTGTCGCGCCCTTTTACTCTGCTTATGCCCCGGTTCAGGCCTGCTTCAGACAGGCTTGCTGCAGCGTTCGCACCTGATGGGCCAGCCGGCTCAGACTCTCCTCCTCCATGCCGCGCCGGGTCAGCTCCTCTTCCAGAGCAAACAGATATTGCGCATTCGAGCCCAGCGGGCCACTGGCCGCAGCAATTAATGGCGCAATCGCCTCCGGGCAGGAGTCCGATTCATACAGCGGATGACGCGGATCCATAATAAAGGTCAGCGCAGTGACGCTGCGACCATCCTCCAGCTGTAATTCACACCAGGTTGGAAGATAGCAGCCGGTGATCATCTCACGCTTCCACAGCAGCGCCAGCTCTTCATGCAGCCGCTCTTCCGGCAGACGAAACGCCAGACCCGTGGTTCTGCCGCCCTGCTTCAGCGCCAGCATGCGACCGGGATGCGTGGCGGTGCCACGTCCGGCAATCAGCCGCAGGCAGAAAGCACGGTGCCAGCCCTCCAGCGAACCGGACGCCACTTCATCCGCCTCAAAAATCGGGTTCCACATCAGCGAGCCGTAACCAAAGATCCATACCGGGCTGTGATCGGGACGACAGGCCAGCGTGGCTGCCAGCGAGGCCGCGCGCTGCTCGCAACTCCAGAGCAACGCCTCTTCGATATCCCCGAACGACGTTTTACAATCCGCTTTTAATAGAAATTCCCGGGTAAGCAATGCGACCTCCTCAACATCAACGGCGTCCTGCAGAATGGCTCCTGTAACATGATCTCCAAAACGGCGCTGCGTTTCGTTCATCAAATTGACATTAATCTATTTCCGCGCGGGGTTACAAGCGTGATTCCGGTCGCAGGTTAAAAAAAACCAGATAAACCTTATAGCGAAGATGAAAAAAAGGGCCAGATAATCCTGGCCCTTTGGCGTGAACAGGCTAGCGACGGCATTAACGTTTAGGATGCCACTTATCGTCATCACCTTTTTCATACTCTTTCTTCACGGCTGCCCAGGCGACTTTGTGCGCCACCTCTTCCCGCGAATCATCGCCCCGTCGATCCTTAGCTTCTTTATATTCTTCCCACGCGCTGTTAAATGCCTGCTGATAGATATCCTGCGCATGCGCGGGAAGCACGTGTTTTACGTTGTCAGGTAAGTCGGTTCGTTTAGAGTAAGGCATAACGGCTCCTCAGTTTATGGATTCCTGTTAAGCCTGGCGCAACAGAATAAAAATACAAACAGCCACTTATCTCCCCTTCAAATTAAAAACCAGAAACAGGCGACACAAGTTACAATGATAAGCATATTTTCCGGCGTTTGACGGTCAGATAGGTGGGTAAAGAGAAATTGTTGTCGCCTGATTAATATTGCAATATTTGAGATAACTTCAGGTTAATACTGCTTCGACCATTTATTGCATTTAAGTAAAAAGCAGTAAATTTTTCCCGTTCGGACCGGTGAAAAGATAAACTGCGCCCTGCCCTAAAACTGATTATATTTCTAACAGCAGCACTCGCTGTGTCCGGATAATCATTAACCAGAGAGGATGGTGAATGCCTTCACATGAAAAAACACGTCACAAGGAATTCTCGCTGATACTTCCCCTTATCACGCTGGGTATACTCTATTTTTTTGGTGCAACCACATCATTTCCGATTGTAGTCGGTATCAACTTAGTGGCGCTGGTTGCCATTCTGAGCAGCGCCTTTAGCGTTGTACGACATGCCGACGTGCTGGCGCATCGGCTGGGCGAGCCCTATGGCTCTCTGATCCTGAGTCTGTCCGTGGTGATTCTGGAAGTGAGCCTGATCTCGGCGCTGATGGCGACCGGCGATGCCGCCCCCGGGCTGATGCGCGATACGCTCTATTCGATCGTAATGATTGTGACTGGCGGACTGGTTGGCTTTGCGCTGCTGCTGGGCGGTAATAAGTTTGCGACGCAATACGTGAATCTGGCGGGCGTGAAGCAATATCTGATCGCTATCTTTCCCCTGGCGATTCTGGTGCTGGTGTTTCCCAACGCACTGCCGGGCGGTAATTTCTCTGTCACTCAGGCACTGCTGATCGCGGCGATTTCAGCGGCGATGTATGGCGTGTTCCTGCTGATTCAGACTAAAACCCACCAGAGCCTGTTTGTCTATGAGCATGAAGATGAGAGCGATGATGGCGACCCGCATCATGGCAAACCCTCTGCCCACAGCAGCTTCTGGCATACCAGCTGGCTGATCGTGCATCTGATTGCGGTCATTGCCGTGACTAAGATGAATGCTAATACGCTGGAAAGCCTGCTGACGGATCTGAATGCACCGGCACAGTTTACCGGTTTCCTGGTGGCCCTGCTGATCCTCTCACCGGAAGGCCTGGGGGCGATCAGGGCCGTGCTGATGAATCAGGTGCAGCGCGCCATGAACCTCTTCTTTGGTTCAGTGCTGGCGACCATCTCACTCACGGTACCGGCGGTAACCATTATCGCCACCCTGACCGGACAGGAGCTGATATTTGGTCTGGAGCCGCCACAGATGGTGATTATGATGGCGTCGCTGATTCTCTGTCAGCTCTCCTTCTCGACCGGACGCACTAACGTACTGAATGGAGCCGCGCATCTGGCGTTGTTTATCGGTTATCTGATGACCATCATGCTGTAACGTCACCGGATTTCAGGCGAAAAAAAAGAGCGAATCATCGCTCTTTTTTTTGCAGCAAACTTATTTGCTGGTATCGAGTTCCGGGAAGCTTTTCACCAGATCGTCAATCGCTTTCATCTGCACCAGGAATGGCTCCAGCTTATCCAGCGGCAACGCGGATGGGCCGTCACACAGGGCGTGTTCAGGATCCGGGTGCGCTTCGATAAACAGACCGGCAATGCCTACCGCCATACCGGCACGCGCCAGCTCAGCCACCTGAGCACGACGACCACCTGATGCTGCGCCAAACGGATCGCGCGTCTGCAGCGCATGAGTGACATCGAAAATCACCGGGCTGTTTTTGGTGACTTTCTTCATCACGTTAAAGCCGAGCATGTCGACAACCAGATTGTCGTAGCCGAAATTGCTGCCGCGATCGCACAGGATGACCTGCTCGTTGCCACCTTCAGCGAACTTATCAACGATATTGCCCATCTGACCCGGGCTGACGAACTGGGGCTTCTTGACGTTAATGACCGCGCCGGTTTTCGCCATCGCTTCCACCAGGTCAGTCTGACGCGCCAGGAACGCGGGCAGCTGGATCACATCAACCACTTCAGAGACCGGCTGCGCCTGGGACGCTTCATGCACATCAGTGATAATTTTGACGCCGAAAGCCTGCTTCAGCTCCTGGAAAATCTTCATCCCCTCTTCCAGGCCTGGGCCACGATAGGAGTGAATAGAGGAGCGGTTCGCTTTATCAAATGACGCTTTGAATACGTAAGGAATACCAAGCTTACTGGTGACGGTAACGTAGTGTTCGCAGATGCGCATCGCCAGGTCGCGCGACTCCAGAACGTTCATCCCGCCAAACAGCACAAATGGCAGATCGTTTGCAACTTTGATATCGCCAATACTCACGACTTTCTGTGTCATGCCCTTTCCTTTTCAGTGGGTCCGCTTAGTGCAGCGTGACCTGTTTTTGTTCGATTGCGTGAATCTGAACTTTGATCATTTCGCTGACCGGGTCTTCAGGACACTGCTCAACGAAGTAGGTTAAATCATTCAGGGCGATATGTTCGCACTCCAGTTGCGCATAGATCAAACCGCGATCGCGGATTTCGTAGGGATCGTCAGGATCGATACGCAACAGCACCTGACTGACGTTCAGCGCCAGCTCCATCTTCTTCTCTTCCATCAACGCCGCTTTCAGCGTGTCGAGCATCTTGCGCATCACGGTGACGGTTTTGGCTTCGTCGAGATCGTCGTCATACAGACGCGCTGTCGGGCTGATATTGCCTTTGAGCCACACTTCCAGCGTGTGCCGGTCAAGCGTTTCGCCATTAAACGGGTTGATCATCCACTTATCGCCATCAATCCAGTCGGCGCGCAGAATCAGCTGCGTCGGGAAGATCACCGGCATCAGCGGCAGTTCCAGCTCGGCGGCGATGTGCAGCAGGATAACGCCCAGTGACACCGCCGTGCCCCGACGGGTCTTCAGCACATTGTCGATCCAGAGAGCATCAGAAAGATTGTAGACGCCACTGGCACCGCAAAATCCCCACTGGCGATAGAACAGCTCAAGCAGCTTTTCGAGCTGCATGTCAGCATCTTCGGTATGGCTGACATAGTCACGTGCTTCGGCGACTAATGCCGCAAGTTGTGCTTCCACCGACAACGCCGGGAAATCGGCGCGGATGGCAAGCGTGGCACCAATCACCGCTTCACACAGCGGTGTCTGGCTGAAATCTAATTGTTCGGTCGAGGTCATGCTATCCCCATAACGGCATTTTGGTCAGCGCCAGCTTAATGATGGTCACCAGGGCGATTAACGCTACCAGAAAAGCGATCCAGCGGGTGCGATCAGTGCGTGGACGGCGACTCAATGCCACAAATCCTAAGGCGATGTAGATGATAACCGCTAAAAGCTTCTCCGTCAGCCAGCTTCCTTGCGGCGTGAAGGGATAGAAGTGGGTAATCATCACCAGCGAGACGCCGGTCAGCAGTAACAGGGTGTCGTTAGCGTGCGGCAGGATGCGCACCCAGCGTTTCGTCATCATTGCCGATCCACGGCGCAGCCAGTAAAACCGTAACAGGAACAGCGTCACGGTAAGCACCACCGTTAAGATGTGCAGATTTTTAATCAGGGGATAAAAGGCGAACATCATGAATCCTTTTCAAAGCGCTTTTATGAAGGGAACTGACCTAAAGTCACACGCGGGTTGCCGCCGTAATCGTCGACGGTTTCCACGGCGTGATAGCCTTTTTGCCGCATCAGCGTGGCCACCGCCTCGCCCTGCTGCCAGCCATGTTCCAGCAGCAGCCAGCCACCCGGCAACAGCCACGTGGGTGCCTGCTCGATCAGCGTACGCAGATCCGCCAGTCCCGCTTCATCCGCCACCAGCGCGCTGCGCGGTTCAAAACGCACATCGCCCTGCTCCAGATGAACATCGCTGGCATCTATATAGGGTGGGTTGCTGACAATGAGGGTAAAGCGCTGTGGCGTCAGCGCCTGGAACCAGTGACTGAGCAGAAAGGTGGTGTTGGTGAGGCTGAGCTGCTGTGCATTACTGCTCGCCAGTTCAACGGCGGCTTCAATGCGATCCACGCCGGTCACCTGACAATCGGGACGCTCGCTGGCCAGCGCCAGCGCAATCGCTCCGGTGCCGGTGCCCATGTCCAGAATGGTTGCCGGTGTCGCGGGCAGATGTGCCAGCGCCTGTTCAACCAGCAGTTCGGTATCCGGGCGCGGGATCAGCGTGGCGTCATTGACGCGCAATGGCAGCGACCAGAACTCGCGTTCGCCCACCAGATGCGCCACCGGCTCACCGCGGGCGCGACGCGCCAGCAGGCTATCCAGCTGCGTCAGCTGCTCATCGCTGAGCACCGTTTCATCAAAGGCGATTAACCAGCTACGTGATTTGCCGGTCACAAAACCTAACAGGATCTCTGCGTCACGCTTCGGACTGTCACCACCGCACAGCGTGGCGACCGCCTGTTTCAGCCAGTGACGAATATCCATTAATCCTGACCAGCCAGCGCCGCCAGCTGATCGGCCTGGTACTCCTGAACAATCGGCTCAATCAGGCTGTCGAGTTTCCCTTCCATCACTTCATCCAGACGGTAGATGGTCAGGTTGATCCGGTGATCGGTCACGCGGCCCTGCGGGAAGTTGTAGGTGCGGTTACGGTCAGAACGATCGCCGCTGCCCAGCAGGTTGCGTCGGGTACTGGCTTCGGCGGCATGACGGCGGGCCATCTCTGCAGCGTGAATACGCGAGCCCAGCACCGCCAGCGCTTTGGCTTTGTTTTTATGCTGTGAACGTTCGTCCTGACACTCCACCACGATACCGGTTGGCAGGTGGGTAATACGAATAGCGGAGTCGGTGGTGTTAACGTGCTGACCGCCTGCGCCGGATGAGCGGAAAGTATCGATCTTCAGATCGCCCGCATTGATTTCCGGCAGTTCCGCTTCCGGGATTTCCGGCATCACGGCAACGGTACAGGCTGAGGTGTGAATGCGGCCCTGGGATTCGGTCTCCGGGACGCGCTGCACGCGATGGCCGCCTGACTCAAACTTCAGGCGTCCATAGGCACCTTCGCCGGTCACGCGGGCGATCACTTCTTTGTAACCGCCATGCTCGCCTTCGTTGGCGCTGATGATCTCCACGCGCCAGCGACGCGCTTCGGCATAGCGGCTGTACATGCGAAAGAGATCGCCGGCGAAAATCGCCGCTTCATCGCCGCCGGTTCCGGCGCGCACTTCGATAAAACAGGCGCGCTCATCGTCGGGATCTTTCGGCAGCAACAGAACCTGCAACTGCTGCTCCAGCACGTCACTCTTCTCACGCGCTTCCTGCAACTCTTCCTGAGCCATGTCACGCATTTCAGGATCGTCGAGCATCTGCTGCGCGGTTTCGATATCTTCCTGCACCTGCTGCCAGTCGCGGAAGCAACGGGTCACATCGGTCAGCTGAGCATATTCGCGTGACAGCGCACGGAAACGCTCCTGATCGGCGATCACGCCTGCATCGCCCAGCATCGCTTCCACTTCTTCGTGGCGCTCCTGCAGGGCTTCCAGTTTGGCAACTATAGAGGTTTTCATTTAAATGTGGGATTCCCGTAACAGGTGGCGACAGCGGTGTGCCTAATCGAGACCCAGGCTGTCGCGTAAAATCTGCAGGCGTTCATTATCGCCGTCGCGGGCGGCCTGCTGAAGTGATTTGGTTGGAGCGTGTATTAAACGGTTGGTCAGCTTGTGCGCCAGTTCCTGCATGACTTTCTGCGGATCGGCACCCTGCTGCAGCGCCTGCAGCGCACGGCCTTCCAGCTCAGCGCGAATCTCTTCCGCCTGAGAACGATATTCACGGATCGTATTCACCGCGCCCTGTGAGCGCAGCCACGCCATGAATTCGCTGCTTTCCTGAACCACGATGCTTTCGGCCTGAACCGCGGCCGCTTTGCGCTGCGCCAGGTTCTGCTCGATGATCGCCTGCAGGTCATCCACGCTGTAGAGATAGGCGTTAGGCAGGTCACCCACTTCCGGCTCTACGTCGCGCGGAACTGCAATGTCGACCAGCAGCATTGGCTTGTTACGTCGCGCTTTCAGCGCGCGCTCCATCATCCCCTTACCGATAATCGGTAGCGGACTGGAGGTTGACGAGATAATAATGTCGGCTTCTGCCAGACGGGCGTCGATCTCCGCCAGGGTGATCACCTCTGCACCCACTTCCGACGCCAGCGTTTCGGCGCGTTCGCGGGTACGGTTGGCGATGATCAGATTTTTGACCTGATGTTCACGCAGATGACGCGCCACCAGCTCAATGGTCTCACCTGCGCCAACCAGCAAGACATTGACGGAGGAGAGCGATTCGAAGATCTGACGGGCCAGCGTACAGGCGGCAAACGCCACCGACACCGCGTTGGCACCGATATCGGTTTCCGTACGCACGCGTTTTGCAACCGAGAAGGTTTTCTGGAACATGCGTTCCAGTTCACTGCTCAGCGCCTGACCGCGTGAGGAGTCGGCAAAGGCTTTTTTGACCTGACCGAGGATCTGCGGTTCGCCCAGCACCAGTGAGTCGAGTCCGCTGGCAACGCGCATCAGATGGCTGACCGCCTCGTTATCCTGATGCCAGTAGAGGCTGTTTCGCACATCCTCTTCATCCAGCTGATGATAATTGCATAACCAGCTCACCAGACGCGCCTGTAAGTCGGCCTGCTGCTCTACACTCAGGTAGAGTTCAGTCCGGTTACAGGTGGACAACACCACGCCGCTCTGCACCATTGGCTGTGATAACAGGCTGTTTAACGCCTGCTCAAGCGTCTCCGGCCCGAACGAGACGCGTTCGCGCAGAGCAATGGGGGCTGTCTTGTGATTGATTCCGAGAGCGAGCAGCGTCATAGCGGTTTTGGTTGGGATGTCCCAATAATGTCAGGGTTTTGTGAGGCGCATTCTACAAGATGCGGCAGATCAAGAAAAGCCATACAAAGGCTATGACTGTAATAAGATTAACCCGATCGTGCTCAATTTGCTGCATAACAGCATTGACGGTTAAAACCGGGACGGTTAGCGTTATCCGTTACGAATAATAAATGTGTCCGAGGAGATGACCACTTGATGCTTAATTCACCACGCAATCTGTTGCGCCTTTTGCCCCTTGCCAGCGTGCTGCTGGCAGCCTGTAGCGTCAACAAACCGCAAGGCCCGGGCCCCAGCGTTACCGCGCCACAGTGGCAACAGCATCAGCAGGCGGTCTCAAAGGTCACGCACTATCAGACCCGCGGCGCCTTTGCCTATCTTTCTGACAAGCAGAAAGTCTATGCCCGCTTCAACTGGCAGCAGACCGCGCCCGATCGCTATCGCCTGCTGCTGACCAATCCGCTGGGCAGCACCGAACTGCAGCTGGATGCGCAGGGCTCGGTGGTACAGATCGTCGATAACAAAGGAAAGCGTTACGTCAGCAACGATGCGCAGAAAATGATTTCGCAGCTGACCGGCATGAACATTCCGCTGGCGAATCTGCGGCAGTGGATGATGGGTCTGCCAGGCGATGCCACCGACTATCAGCTCAACGAGAGCTATCAGCTGAGCAGCCTGAACTACAGCCGCGACGGTCAGAACTGGCAGGTCTCTATTGCGGGCTACGACAGCAAAGTCACCCCGCCGCTGCCTTCGAGCCTGGAGCTGAAAGAGGGTGACCAGCGGATTAAACTGCGTATGGACGGCTGGACCGTTCAATGATCACCCACTGGCCTGCCCCGGCAAAACTGAATCTTTTTCTCTACATCACCGGCCGTCGTCCCGACGGCTATCACAACCTGCAGACGCTGTTTCAGTTTCTTGATTACGGTGACCAGCTGCAGATTACTGTCGATCAAAGCGGCTCGATTACACTGTTAACGCCCGTGGCAGGCGTTGCGGATGCGGATAACCTGATTGTCCGCGCCGCAAACATGCTGAAACAGGCGGCGCAGGATAACCATCGCCTGTCCGCTCACGCGGGCGCGCAGATTGCCGTTGAGAAAAACCTGCCCATGGGTGGCGGTCTCGGTGGCGGCTCCTCTGATGCGGCAACCGTACTGGTGGCGCTGAATCATCTGTGGCAAACCGGCTTCACGCCGGATGAGCTGGCGTCGATGGGTGTGAAGCTGGGCGCGGATGTGCCGGTGTTTGTCCAGGGCTTCGCGGCCTTCGCCCAGGGGGTGGGTGAACAACTTCATCCCGCAGAGCCGGAAGAAAAGTGGTATCTTGTCGCCCATCCCGGCGTGAATATCAGCACCCCAGTAGTATTCAACGACCCCGAACTGACGCGAGATACTCCATCGCGCAGTTTATCGACGCTTTTAGCATCACCCTTCACCAATGATTGTGAAGCAGTGGTAAGAAAACGTTTTCGTGAGGTTGATGAGCTTGTTTCCTGGCTGCTAGAATACGCGCCGTCACGCCTGACTGGCACGGGCGCTTGTGTGTTTGCTGAATTCGACACCGAGTCTGCTGCCCGCCAGGTGCTGGAGCTTGCCCCGAATGGGGTACGCGCATTTGTAGCCCGGGGCGTAAATGTTTCGCCGCTACAGCGTACCCTGCGAGGCGATTAGCGAATGCGTGACAGTGTCACCACGTTCCGGACACTGCACGTTTCGCATCAACACACCCGTGTGAACGCACATGACCGTACGCGCCGGTTACAGTCATGCCGTTCATTCTCTGGACGCAAAGCCTGAGGTTCTTCTCGTGCCTGATATGAAGCTATTTGCTGGTAACGCCACCCCGGAACTAGCACAACGTATTGCCAACCGCCTTTACACCAGCCTGGGAGACGCCGCTGTAGGACGTTTCAGTGATGGTGAAGTGAGCGTACAGATCAACGAAAATGTACGCGGTGGTGATATTTTCATCATCCAGTCCACCTGTGCCCCCACCAACGATAATCTGATGGAACTGGTTGTGATGGTCGACGCGCTGCGTCGTGCTTCTGCTGGTCGTATTACCGCAGTCATCCCCTACTTTGGTTATGCCCGTCAGGATCGCCGCGTGCGTTCCGCGCGTGTGCCTATCACCGCTAAAGTAGTGGCAGACTTCCTTTCCAGCGTCGGTGTTGACCGTGTTCTGACGGTTGACCTGCACGCCGAGCAGATCCAGGGCTTCTTCGACGTCCCGGTTGATAACGTATTTGGCAGTCCGATTCTGCTGGAAGATATGATGCAGATCGGTCTGGAAAACCCGATTGTTGTTTCTCCCGATATTGGTGGCGTAGTACGTGCCCGTGCTATCGCTAAACTGCTGAACGACACCGATATGGCCATCATCGATAAACGCCGCCCTCGCGCGAACGTTTCTCAGGTGATGCACATCATTGGTGACGTTGCTGGCCGCGACTGCGTGCTGGTCGACGACATGATCGACACCGGCGGCACGCTGTGCAAAGCGGCTGAAGCGCTGAAAGAGCGTGGTGCTAAACGCGTATTTGCTTACGCGACCCACCCGATCTTCTCCGGCAATGCGGTTGAAAACTTGCGTAAATCTGTGCTCGACCAGGTAATCGTCTGCGATACCATCCCACTCTCTCAGGAAATTAAGTCACTGCCGAATGTGCGCACGCTGACCTTATCTGGCATGCTGGCCGAAGCCATTCGCCGCATCAGTAACGAAGAGTCAATCTCGGCAATGTTCGAGCATTAATCTTTGCGGAACCGGGCCCTGTGCCCGGTTTTTTTATGCCTGCCGGGCGCCCGATTAACGCGCTTCTTTTTCTGATATTTTCGCGATAAATTTCCCCAAAATCGCCTGTTTTCAACGCCACCCACTCTTTTGATAAAACGCCGCGTTCCCCGCTTCTGCCCTGTGCCGTTAAGTGGTAATTTGCAGCGCACTTCTCATAAGAACCCTGACCGCCATGAGCCTCGATATCTATACGTTATTTGTCTGCGAGCTTTATGTGCTGGGTTTTCTGAGCATCATCATGTTTTTTGCCTGGATCGGATCGCAGTATGATCGCGTTCTCGGCTTCACCTGCCTGTCGCTGGTTTTCACCCTGATTGCCGTATTCTTAAGTAGCCTGCGCAGCAGTGGCCTGCATTTCCTGCCCGTTGCAGTGGGTAACGTTTTAGTGATGCTGGCTTACGGCGGATTGTTAAATGCGTTCCGGCGCTTCTGCGGTAAGCCCATCGGCACTCACTGGTTGCTGGGCGCCCTGCTCTGGGCACTCCTCTGCGGTTTCCCGGCGTTCTATTACAGCTTACCCAAGCGGGTGCTGGTGCTCTGCATCGCCTGCATCGTCTATACCGCGGCACTGATCCAGCTGGTCTGGCTGGCGCGTGCCACGCTAAAGGTGACCTTCTGGCCTGCACAGTTGCTGCTGTGGATCCATCTGCTGTTTCACCTGGCTCGCCTGTTTCTGGACAGCGCGATTCCCAGCACGCTGCCTGGCGCCATTGGCGGATCAAACTTCTCGATTTACGTCATTCTGGAATCGATTCTGTTTGTCATCGGTCTGACATTTACTATCCTGGCCATGGTGAATGAACAGATGCAGTCAGTCTTAAAACATGCCTCGATGCACGATCCTCTGACCAGCGTCTGGAATCGTCGGGCTTTATTTAATGAAGCAGAGAAGATTGTGGTGCGATGCCGCCGTCAGAACCGACCTTTTAGCGCGATACTGTTCGACCTGGATCATTTTAAGAGCATTAATGATCGGTATGGCCATCAACAGGGCGACCAGATATTGATTCACTTTTGCGACATTGTCAGAGGGCTGATACCGGCTGAGGGGCGTTTTGCACGACTGGGCGGAGAGGAGTTTGCGGCGATAATTCCGGCGGCGGCAACAGAGGCAGAGGCATGGTGCGAGACTATCCGGCGGGAGGTCTGTGCGTCACAACCCAATTCAATTGCCTATTCGGTCAGCATTGGGTTTGCCACGGTCACACATCAGCAGCAGGGTTTTGACGATTTACTCGCACTGGCGGATAAAGCGCTCTATCACGCCAAGGCCAGCGGCCGGAACCGCATCGCGCAGCATCCGGCCACTGCTGGCATCAGTTAATGGTGTGAATTGTGTGACCGGCGACAACGTTTGTCATAGTGACGATGCCAGTAATAACGATCTTCAACCTTTTCACGACCACTCAGACCCGCCCCGACCAGCCACATCATTGCACCAACAAAGATGCCGAGGATTGCGCCCTGCGCCAGCGCATCTGGCAGATCAAGCGAGGGAAGCTGGTTCATAATTGAGAAACCCACGCCCAGCACCATTGTGACTAATCCCAGTACCATCAAGCTGTTACCCGCTACACGGCAGTGTTGATGTTTCATGCTGCACCTCCATCCATATGAGTCAATAACCGCACACAATGTTAAGTGCCATAAGCTTAGGCAATGGGTGAAGATAACGTTGCGGAGTGGATCACACATCAGCCATAAATAATTAACTGGCCCTGATTGCAGCCTGTTGATTTCGATAGAAAATGATTAATCACCGTCATGAACCATTTCGATGCTTGTACTTTGTCATCTCGCCCGTGGCGAAGTAAACTAACGCCCTTTCGCGATAACAGCAGGATAATCATTGTGAGCAGCATTAAACTGATTGTGGGCCTTGCCAATCCAGGCGCTGAATATGCCGCCACGCGCCACAATGCGGGTGCCTGGTATCTGGATTTACTGGCTGAGCGCCACAATCAGTCACTGAAAGAGGAAGGCAAATTCTATGGCTATACCGCGCGCCTGGCGATAGCCGGAGAGGATGTGCGCCTGCTGGTGCCGACCACCTTTATGAACCTGAGCGGGAAAGCCGTGGCGGCGATGGCGACTTTTTATCGCATCGCGCCAGAAGAGATCCTGGTGGCGCATGATGAACTCGATCTGCCACCCGGCGTGGCGAAGTTCAAGCAGGGCGGCGGGCATGGCGGCCATAACGGTCTGAAAGATATCATCAGCAAACTGGGCAACAACAACAATTTCCATCGGCTGCGCATCGGTATCGGGCATCCCGGCGATCGCAACAAGGTGACCGGATTTGTGCTGGGCAAGCCGCCCGCCAGTGAGCAGAAGCTGATTGATGATGCCATTGATGAGGCGGCGCGCTGCACCGAACTGTGGCTGAAAGAGGATCGTATCAAGGCGATGAACCGGCTGCACGCCTTCAAGCCTGCTTAAACGCCCGAATCGTCGTGATTCCGTGTATAATGCGCGAAATTTTTCAATTCGTCTCCGACAGTCCGCCTTCTGGCGCACTGTCCATCCAGTTATAAAGGGTATCAAACCATGGGATTCAAATGCGGTATCGTGGGCCTGCCGAACGTCGGTAAATCCACTCTGTTTAACGCGCTGACTAAAGCGGGCATCGAAGCGGCTAACTTCCCCTTCTGCACCATTGAGCCAAACACGGGCGTGGTGCCGATGCCTGACCTGCGTCTCGACCAGCTTTCTGAGATTGTTAAGCCGCAGCGCGTGGTGCCGACTACCATGGAATTCGTCGATATCGCCGGTCTGGTAAAAGGCGCGTCGAAAGGTGAAGGTCTGGGCAACCAGTTCCTGACCAACATCCGCGAAACCGAAGCGATTGGTCACGTAGTGCGCTGCTTTGAAAACGACAACATCATCCACGTGGCGGGCAAAGTTAACCCGGCTGAAGATATTGACGTGATCAACACTGAGCTGGCGCTGTCCGATCTTGAGACCTGTGAACGTGCGATTCAGCGTGTGCAGAAGAAAGCCAAAGGCGGCGACAAAGATGCCAAAGCCGAGCTGGCTGCGCTGGAGAAGTGCCTGCCGCATCTTTCTGAAGCGGGCATGCTGCGTTCACTGAATCTGGATGAGGACGACAAAGCGGCAATCCGCTATCTGAGCTTCCTGACTCTGAAACCCACCATGTACATAGCTAACGTCAATGAAGATGGTTTCGAGAACAACCCGTACCTGGATCAGGTGCGCGCTATCGCCGAAGCGGAAGGTTCAGTCGTGGTGCCAGTGTGCGCCGCCGTTGAGTCGGATATCGCCGAGCTGGAAGATGAAGACCGTGACGAGTTCATGGCAGAGCTGGGACTGGAAGAGCCAGGCCTGAACCGCGTTATCCGCGCTGGTTACTCCCTGCTGAACCTGCAGACCTACTTCACCGCTGGCGTAAAAGAAGTGCGTGCATGGACTATCCCGGTTGGCGCGACGGCTCCGCAGGCTGCTGGTAAAATCCATACCGACTTCGAGAAAGGCTTTATCCGCGCCCAGACCATCGCGTTTGAAGATTTCATCGCTTATAAAGGCGAGCAAGGTGCTAAAGAAGCCGGCAAGATGCGTTCAGAAGGTAAAGAGTACATCGTGAAAGATGGCGATGTGATGAACTTCCTGTTCAACGTCTGATTAAAAATTGTTGTCTCATGAGGTCTTACTGAATCTCATGAAGCTCAAAAATCATAAAATCCACGCCATTGCGTGGATTTTTCATTTCAACGCCGTCTCAATAGTCTTTGTCAGCACATTTCAACAATGCCGGAATCATTGCCTTAAAGAAGGTTTATTGCTCGAGCTCCGCTCTTTCTGGTGCAAAAGTCAGCGAACGAATCTGATGCTGCCTGAGCCCCCCCTTTCCCCTGCTCTTCACCTGAAAGCGGCGCTTTTTCAGCCACCCAAAAACTGCGTTTCACACTGCCGGGCGATCTCCCACAGTCTGTTACGGATCACCTGCTTAAGTTGCAGAGTGGACTGCGACTGTGGCTGGTCACGGCGGCTGATCAGCATCACTTCAAACGGCAGGGGTTGCGCTATGGGTAGCAGCTTTAGCTGTTCGGCATAGCGACAGGCGGTGAAGAGATCCACGACGCCCGTTCCGCCGCCTGCCAGCACCATATCCGCAATGACCGAATAGGTTTTAATCGACAACGACACGGCGGGATTCAGTTTTTTATCGCGCAGCGCTCGGTGAAGTACGCGTCCAAGCGGATCCTGAGCCTGCATCATCAGTAAATTATTGTTGCATAACCACGCAAGCGTAACGGGTTCATTACGGGGATGATTGAGCGGTAACAATGCGACCATCGAAGACTGAAACAGAGGTTCAGCCAGAAGATCCGCATCGACCTGCTGGCCAAAAACCAGCGCGAAATCGAGCTGATTATCCAGAATCATCTGGCATAAGGTACTAAAGTGCTCGGTGACCAGTTCGACACTGACCGAGGCCATCTGTTGCCGCCAGGTGACCAATGCGGGCGCCAGCACCATCTGACCAAAAGCGTGAGCCGCGCCGACGCGAACTAATTGCCCTTCGCCCCGCCGCAGCTGTTCGGTAAGCTGGGTGATAGATTGCAGGCGCTGGCAGAGATCGTCTATTTCAGGCAGCAGACGTCGTCCTTCTGCCGTCACACTCATTCCCTGTATACGTCGCTCAAACAGCGCAAATCCCAATTGCTGTTCAGCATGATTCAGAACACGGCTGATATTCGGCTGTGAAACATTGAGTAAGCGCGCCGCAGCGCTGATGCTGCCGGTCTGTACGATGGCCTGAAAGACCTCTATATGGCGGAGCCGCATGACTATTTACCCTGGATGAATACCGAAAACGAAGGCCTCTCCGACAGGCTGCACGATCAGGTCCGGGCGGAGGGTGAGAGAGCAATCATTATTCTGTTGCAAAAACTGTACCGCAAAACCGGTGCAGGCTCAGCTGCCTGTCTCGCCCCCATCCGCACCCGGCAGTCCTGACTGAAGCCCCTGCAGGGAGCGGGGTTCGTGCTGCCGTAGTGCAATAAAAGGAGCCCTGGTCAGCAGCGTGGGTTGCGCGGATTTAAGCCAGCAGCGATTCTGACTCGTCAGAGGGAAGATACGCATGTACAGCCCGCACTACAGGCGTGTGCCTGGCAGCGCGGTTTCAGCAGAACCGGAACGGCGGGCTTAACGGGCTGCCGTTGCATGCAGCCCGGGATAATTTCGCTATGACTGTGTGCTCGCCAGATAAGAGAATGCACTGAGTAAACTGATTAACGTCTCCATATTCTCCGCCTGATACGCCACGGTAACGGCATCCAGACGCGTGACGCCGGGGATCAGGCTGAACAGATCGGCCAGCACCGGTTTAGTGGCCTGAAGGCGCATCGCGTAAGGTGCCGTCAGGCGGCTCGTGCTCACCTGAGGGGGATGTTGCAGTGTGGCGCTTGCTGCGGCAGCGATCGCACGCTGTGCCGCTTGTGGGCTGATTGATTCCGCGCAGGTATGAGAAATGGCGCGTTTTACACAGACGTAATTGACTGCTGAGTAGTGTTCCGCAATCCAGCTCTGTAACTGATCGTCGCCGGTGACCAGCAGCAATGGCGTGCCGTGCTCAGCGGCGGCGGCCGCATAAATATCGGTTTCTCCCATCACCAGACCATTGATATGGATACGCCAGAATGCCCGGCCGTTGATGGTATGCGCCAGTACGCCGGGTTCACCTGCTGCGCTGTGAAATCCCACCAGAAACAGCCCATCGAACGTCTGCTGCTCTATCCCTTCCACCATCGACAGGACACGGGGTTTTCCCTGCACCAGCCGGGCGCGGGGATCGATATTTTCCGCACGCAAATTGGTCATCTGCGCATGGCTGTCTGCCACCACCACTTCCGTTGCCCCGCCTGCAAAAGCCCCCTCAATCGCAGCATTCACTTCCTGCTCCATCAGACCACGGGCCAGCTGATGCTCCGGGTGACCGGGTGTACATTGCTCCGGGCGCATGACACCCGCGATGCCTTCAATGTCGGCCGAGATAAAAATTTTCATGTCGTTAATCTATCCAGAATCTGCGTCAGTGAGGGGCGATGATGACCGCGAAAGCCGGTAACAGCCTCAGCGCTCAGCAAAGCATCCAGTACAGCCTGTTCAGTTGCATCTGCCGCTGCAGCAAGCAGCGGCTCCAGCGTGTCGTCCTGTGGCGGTCGCGGCAGAGGTTGCGTTGAAAACGCCACCGCAATATCGCCCGATCCGTGGCCCCAGTAACTGCCCAGCCGTCCCAGGCCGGCACCGGCTCGCTTCGCGATGCGCTTTAACTGACGTGCGTCCAGCGGTGCATCCGTCGCCATGATGATGATGACAGAACCGGCATCCAGCTGCGGCGTCTCCCCGGCCAGCAGCGGCGCAATCATCTCGCCAGCCCGAACGCCATCGAGCGTTAATGCCTCCAGTGCGCCGAAATTGGCCAGCACCAGCACACCAAGCGTGGCGTTGAGCGAGCGAATCACCCGCGAGGCGGTTCCGATTCCCCCTTTCAGGCTGAAACAGCTCATCCCGCGCCCCGCGCCGACGCTGCCGCGCGCGAAGTCCGCTGAGGCCGTCTGCAGCGCCTCATGCGCCATCGCTTCAGTGATGGCCAGCGCCTGGATATCATTCAGCCAGCCATCGTTGCACTCCAGCACCAGCGGGTTGACCGTGGGCAGTGTTCGCCCCAGTTCCGGGTTACGACGGATGGCATCCCGCACCAGCGTGGTAAACAGCGTGCCGACCGCCAGCGTGTTACTGAGCAGAATCGGCGTCTGAAGCACGCCAAGCTCCTCTATCTGAACCAGTCCGACGGGTTTCGCAAAGCCGTTCAGGACCGCCACCCCACACGGCAGCGGCGTGAGAAACAGGTTGTCGCCCGGCGGTACGATAGCGGTTACGCCAGTCTGCTTTTCGCTTTCATTCAGCGTGCAATGTCCGACACGCACGCCAGCAACATCGCTGATTCGATTAGTAGGTCCGCAGGCGCTTCGCGGCTGCCCGAGCTGACGCAGATCACGCCAGCGTTTCAGCAGCAAATCGCGCTGCAATTGTTGGAAATCCATAGTCAGCCCTTGAGTTTTGGATCGAGCGTGTCGCGCAGCGCATCCCCAAGCAGATTAAAAGCCAGCACGGTAATAAAGATCGCCAGCCCCGGAAATACGCTCATGTGCCACGATCCGGCCATCATCATGCTTCGGCTCATCGCCAGAATATTGCCCCATTCAGGTACGTCAGGCTCCGGACCCAGTCCAATAAAACTCAGGCCCGCGGCGGTCAGAATACTGGTGCCAATGCGCATAGTGAAATAGACAATCACGCTGGAAAGCGTGCCGGGCAGAATATGCCGCAGGATAATGACTCTGTCTGGTGCACCGGCACAGCGCACGGCTTCAACATAGGCAGCCTGCTTCAGAGAGAGCGTCGAAGCCCGCACGATGCGGGCAAATACCGGCACGCTGAATACCGCGACTGCGATAATGACATTGTTCAGGCCCGTCCCCAGCAGCGCCACCACCGCAATGGCGAGCAACATGCCCGGAAAGGCGAATAATACGTCGGCACCGCGCATGATCAGCATATCAACCCAACCGCCGTAATAGCCCGCCAGTAAGCCCAGCATGACCCCGACCAGCATGCCGATCGTCACCGACAGCACGCCGATATAGAGCGAGATCCGCGCACCATAGATAATGCGGCTGAGCAGGTCGCGCCCCAGTTCGTCGGTCCCCATCCAGTGTGCCGCCGTTGGCGGCGACGATAACGCCATCCAGTCCGGGGCCATGGGATCCCAGGGCGCCAGCCAGGGCGCAAAAATCGCCACCACAATCAACAGCAGCACAAACCCGCCTGAGACCAGCGCCAGAGGGTTCCGCACAAGAGCGTGCAGGAAATCGCGCCACGGCGAACGAATAATCTGAGGCGGTTTTTCAGTCAGCGATTGAATACTCATTTTGGCTCCTGTCGCAGACGAATGGCCGGATTAACCACCGCGTAAAGCAGATCGACCAGCAGATTAATCACAATAAATTCAAACACGAACAGCATCACCAGCGCCTGAATCACCGGCTGATCCTGCGCTTTGATCGACTCAATCAATAACCAGCCTAACCCTGGCCAGTTGAAAACACTCTCCACCACGATGGATCCGCCCAGCAGAAAACCGAACTGCAAGCCCAACATGGTAATCACCGGGATGAGCGCATTGCGCATCACATGTTTCCACGTCACCAGGCGGTTACGCAGCCCTTTGGCTTTGGCGGTACGCACGTAATCTTCCTGCGCCACCTCAAGAAAGGCCGAACGGGTAAAGCGCGCCATTACCGCCGCAACCGACGAACCCAGCGTGATGGCGGGCAGGACAATATCGCTGGCCTTGTTAAAGCCGCTGACCGAGAACAGCCCAAAAGGCATCGCGACGAACTGGATGAGCAACAGCCCCAGCCAGAAGGCTGGCATCGAAATGCCACCGACCGCCACGCTCATCAGCGCCCAGTCCTGCCATCTTCCACGTTTCAGTGCAGCCATCACGCCGAATAACAAACCGAGAATGACGGACCAGGTAAAACCTGCTAAGGCGAGCCACAGCGTCGGCATGAAGCCCTCTTTGATCACCTCCAGCACCGGTTGCTGGGTGCGATACGTGGTGCCCAGGTCGCCCTGCAACAGGCTGCCGATCCAGTGGAGATACTGCTGCGGCAGCGGATCGTTAAGCCCGAGGTGCTGACGCGCCGCTTCGATCGCCTCAACTGGCGCATCCGGTCCGGCATAAATACGCGCCGGGTCGCCCGGCATGAGCTTGATAAAACCGAAAACCAGCAACGAGACCACCAGCAAAACCGGAATCATCTCCAGCAATCGGCGAATGATGTATGCAAACATGCCATTCCCTGAAATGAGGTGCGACTGGCCTCCTCACGTCCCTCATCCGTTCCGGACAGGGGACGAGGAAGAAGAGACCGTCTTATTTAAAGGACGCCTGAGTGAACAGTAAATTGCCATCAGGCAGCATCGAAACGCCGCTCAGCGTGTTGCGTTTGCCGACCAGATTGTCTGGCGTGCCAAGGAACGCCACCGGGGCTTCTTTCCACAACACCTTTTGCGCTTGTGCATAGGCGATGCCACGCTTTGCCGGATCGGCCGTCGCCAGCCCGGCAGCAATCGCTTTGTCTGCATCAGGGTTACTGAAATAGGAGACGTTATACGAGGTCGGAACCCAGGACTCGGTGGCAAACAGCGGACGCAGCGCCCAGTCGGCATCCCCTGTAGAGGTCGACCAGCCGCCATAATAGAGGTCAAACTCCGCCTTTTTCGGGTCCTGAACGCCCCACAACTTAGCGTTGCGCGTGCCGGAATCCATCGGTGTTACCGTGACACGAATGCCTGCCGTGGCCAGTTGCGCTTTAAGCACCTGAGCGGCTCGGACGCTCGCCGTGGCGTTGGTCACCCAGAGCTTAAGATCCAATCCCTTCGGATAACCCGCCGCTTTCAGCAAGGCTTTGGCCTTATCCGGCGCATAGCCGTAATCAGGATCGCCCTGTTTCTGATAGAACTGTACGCCTTCCGGAATCGCGGATGTGGCAGGTTTACCCAGACCAGCAAAGGCCACTTTCAGCCACAGATTACGGTCAATCGCATAGTTAATCGCCTGACGCACCCGAACATCGGCCAGCGGCTTGTGCTGCGTGTTGATCGCCATGTAATAAAGGTAAATGCTCGGATCGCGCTGAATGGAGAGGTGGCTGTCCTGCTGAACGGCTGCGATGAGGTCTGAAGGCAATGGCCAGATGGCGTCCACCTGACCCGACTTCAACGCTGCCACCCGTGTCGCATCTTCGGGACTTGGAGAGAAGATGACATGGTCGACTTTAGGCCATCCCTGCTGCCAGTAACCTGCATATCTGACCAGCGTAACGGCTTTGCCCGGTTTCCAGTCGACAAAGATAAACGGACCGGTTCCCACCGGATGCAGTCGCAACTGCGCTTCGTCCGGATATTGCTTAAGAATTGACGGGCTCCACATCACCGCGGAAGGATGCGCCAGGGTGTTGATAAAGGCTCCGAACGACTGATTCAGATCGATTTTTACCTGGTCGGGTGCCAGCACCGTGACCTTATCAATCATTTTGTAGAGGCTGTTACGCTTCAGCCCTTTTTTCTGATCTGCCAGACGATCAAGGTTCGCTTTGACGGCGTCTGCATCAAAAGGGGTACCGTCCTGGAAGGTAACGCCTTTGCGCAGCGTCAGCGTAAATTCGGTGGCACTGTCATTAGAGGTATAACCGGTCGCCAGCCAGGGTTGCAGCTTCATCCGGGAATCAAACTGGAACAGGCGCTCAAAGATGCCGCTCTGAACCGAGTAGCTAACATTATCCGAGGTGTCGTGCGGATCCAGCCCCGTGATATCAGCATACATTGAAATGCGCAGATCCTGTGCCTGCGCAGTCATGACCAGCGTCGTCGTCAATGTGAGGGCGAGCGAAGTACGGCGAAACAGCGTTTTCATAAATTCTCCTGGTCGTTAAGGATTATTGCAATGCAATGCCGTCAGCTACCCAGTGCTGGGGGGCAACCTGCCGATATCGGGTTTTAGTGACCGTTTCACCCACCTTACGCAACGGCGAGGGGATTTCGCTGTCATCGAAAATACGGGGCTGACGGTTTTCAGGATCCGCTACCGGCACGGAGGCCAGCAGTCGTTGGGTATAGGGGTGTTGCGGCTGATTAAATACCGACTGACGCGGTCCAAGCTCCACAATCTGGCCGAGGTACATCACCGCGACGCGATTCGCAATACGCTCGACTACCGCCATATCGTGAGAGATGAAAATCCATGCCACGCCCGTTTGCTGCTGCAGGTCCATCATCAGATTGACCACCTGCGCCTGAATCGAGACATCAAGGGCCGATACCGCTTCATCAGCAATAATCACTTTCGGTTTCAGCGCCATGGCGCGGGCAATAGCAATACGCTGACGCTGACCGCCAGAAAATTCGTGCGGATAACGACGCGCGTGCTCTGGCAGGAGACCGACGCTCTTCAGCAGCGCATCTATCTGTGGGGAAGCCTGCTCAAGCGAAGAGACCATGCCATGTAACAGCAACGGCTCGGCAATGGTGAAACCCACTGTCAGGCGGGGATTCAGTGACGCATAGGGATCCTGAAACACCATCTGAATTTCACGGCGGAGCGGCTGGAACTCTGCCTCTTTCAGGTCAGAGATTTCCTTTCCTTCAAAGTGAATACTTTCAGCTTCACTGTTGATAAGGCGCATCAGCGCCCGTCCGGTTGTCGATTTGCCGCAGCCGCTTTCACCCACGATGGCCAGGGTTTCACCTGGCCACAGACTAAAATCAATCTGCTCAACCGCATGCACGTGATGCGTCAGGCTCGATAAGATGCCGCTGCGAATCGGGTAATAGACTTTTAATCCGCGCACATCCAGCAGCGGCGCCACGTCATAGCGCGCGGTATGCTGTTCGCCTTGCACAGCCTCGCGGGCACCGGGCAGAGGAAAGCGTTGCGGCCACCTGTGTTCCCGCATATCACCGAGTTTTGGTACTGCCGCCAGTAACGCTTTGGTATACGCATGCTGCGGGGCGGCAAAAATCTCAGACACGGTTCCCTGCTCTACCACTTCGCCACGCAGCATGACCACCACGCGATCGGCGATTTCCGCTACCACGCCCATATCATGAGTAATAAACAGCACCGCCATTTGTTTCTCACGTTGCAGCTCACGCAGAATATGGAGAATGCGCGCCTGTACGGTGACATCCAGCGCTGTGGTAGGCTCGTCGGCAATCAGGAGTTGTGGGTCACAGGCAAGGGCCTGCGCAATCATCACACGCTGCCGCATGCCGCCTGACAGCGAGTGAGGATAGCTTTTCATGACGCGATCCACATCGGCGATACGCACCTGTCGCAGCAATTCACGCACCCGCGCATGGGCCTGCTTTCTGTCGCACTGTTGATGATCGCGTAATGCCTCGGTAAGTTGATCATCAATGCGCAGCACCGGATTCAGCGAGGTCATGGGCTCCTGAAAGATCATCGCCATTTCACGGCCACGCAACGTGCGGCGCTGAGCGTCATCCAGCTTTTCTAACGCATGCATTTTTCCGCTGCGTTCGCGGAACTGCATGCTGCCGCCATCGACACGGCCGTTGTTTGCCAGCAAGCCCATCACAGCCAGCGACGTGACAGATTTACCTGAGCCGCTTTCACCCACGACGGCGACGATTTCACCTGGATGAATGGCAAAACTGATGCCTTTGAGTGCCTGATTCTCACCGCTGCGTCCATGAAACGAGACGCTGAGATCCTGAATCGCCAGCACGGGAGGGGCAGAGGCAGCGCGGGTTGCAGGGGAAGTACGTTGTGTGTCCGTCATCGTCGCCTCACAGAGTTATAGCCAGATACGGCCTTGGGAGTAGCTCAGGAAAGGAGAACTGTCGGCGGCTAGCCAGATGGGGCCATCCAGATCGACGAACTCAGCGTTAACCGCGACGGGCAATGCGGCCTCCATGGCCAGTGACGAGCCCAGCATGCAACCGACCATAATGCGCATATTGAGCGTCCGGGCTTCATTCACCATCGCCAGCGCTTCAGTCAGGCCACCGCATTTATCCAGCTTGATATTGATCATCTCGTAGCGATCGCGTAATCCGGCAATATCCGCCCGCGTATGGCAGCTCTCATCGGCACAGACCGGTATGGGATGTTTGAAACGTTTCAGGTCATGGTCCTGTCCGGCGGGAAGGGGTTGCTCCACCATCGCGATGTTGAAGGCCTTAAGCGCCACCAGCAGGCTTTCCAGTCCCAGACCCGACCAGGCTTCATTGGCATCGATAATGAGCGTGGCATGCGGTGCCGCCGCGCGAATCGCCGCCACTTTTTCCAGAATCGCATTACGGTCAAGCTTAATTTTGAGCAAGAGGGCGCCTCGTGACACGGCATCCGCCGCTGCGAGAGCCATATTTTCCTGCGTATCCAGGCTAAGGGTTTCTGCCGTAATGACTGACTCAGGCTGAGAGCACGAACTCATTTGCCACAGCGTCTGATTAGCCCGGGCGGCATCCAGTCGCCACAGCGCACAGTCCAGCACGTTGCGCGCTGAACCGGCGGGTAAGCGGTGTTGCAGATCATGATGGCTGAGGCCCGACTCAATGTCAGTGCGTACCGCTTCGAGCATGGCCTGAACGCTGTCGGGCGTCTCATCGTAGCGGGCCGTTGGTGTACATTCGCCCTGCCCGATGAATCCCTCCTGCTCCAGCGTGACACGGATGACCGTCACGGCGGTACGGGTACCGCGTGCGATAGCAAAGGGTCGCGCCAGCGGCAGCTCCACCACATCAATCTGCAACTTTCTCATTTCAGCCACGCTCCTGAAGCAGTGCGGCGATCTCATCAATACCAAAACGCACCGGATCTGTGGCCGGTAAGCCAAACTCAGCGCTGATTTCGGCGCAATAAGCGAGCGCCTCTTCTTCACTGTAATTGGAGGTGTTGATAGCAAAGCCAGCCAGTTGAACGGACTCACTGGTCACCTGCGCGGCACGCAGATTGGCTTCAACGCACGCCTGCAGGCTGACCATGGGCTGGTGTGGTAAATGACGCATATGAGGACGTCCCATTTCATGGCACATAACCAGCCAGTGTGGTTGCGCACCGTGCATCAGCCCCATACTCACGCCCGCATAAGAGGGATGGAACAGTGAGCCCTGGCCTTCAACGATGTCCCAGTGGTCCTCGTCATTCGCCGGTGAAAGCGCTTCTGCTGCACCGGCAATAAAATCAGCGATGACCGCATCCACAGCAATGCCCTCCCCTGCGACCAGAATGCCGGTCTGCCCCGTGGCACGAAAATCAGCTTTCAGGCCGCGCGCACGCATCGCCGCTTCCAGCGCCAGTGAGGTGTACATCTTGCCCACTGAGCAGTCTGTACCCACGGTCAGTATCCGCTTACCTGAACGCTTCTTACCGCTGCCCACATTGAGCGCTGGACGCATATGACGCAGGTCAAAAAGCTCAACGCCAGAAGCCTGTGCAAGCGTCACCAGTTCCGGTTCATCCACCAGTCGGTGGTGCAGCCCACTGGCCACATTCATGCCTGCTTTAATGGCACTTTTGATCGTTTCAAGCCAGTGCGCTGGCAGATAGCCGCCGGCATTGGCAGTGCCAAGCACCAGCGTTTTCGCTCCGCGCGCTTTGGCGCCGGGAATATCCAGTTCATCCAGACCCAGACTGACCGTGCAGCCCGGCAGTTTAATTTCGCCAACGCACTGCTCCGGCCGCCAGATATGAATACCGCGCGCCGTTTTTGCCGCAAGGGGATCGGTAACATCGCCAAGAAAGAGTAAATAGGGTTGTGGGATTAGCATGTTGTCTCTCGTTTCAGCCAAAAGATCAGGTTCTGAAACCACTATTTCATGCGTTCTGAAAGGTGACGAATGCTTGTTTAGCAGGAGGGTATAACGGCAGGTTATAGCCAGAGGTAATAGTGATGATGGGTGGGTTTTTCAGGGGATTGGACAGGGAATAGATTAAAAGAAGGGGGTGGGTCATAGGAAAAGGAGATGTTTATGCAGGGTAAATGGATGGGCAATGGACAATGGCGGTTGGAGGGGAAATGGCTAACGATGTATTTAACGCCGGGCCGCTGGCGAGAGCATTCATGACGAATGCCAGCGATCCGGCCGGCTTATATCAGCGCAACAGAAAATCCCAAAACGGAAATATGGGATGTCGAAATTAATCCGTTTCTTCCGGGGCGAGGTGAAACAGCTCTTCTGCCATCGAAAGGATTCTGTCTTTATCGACTATTTTATCAACCCACTCTGCAGGAATGCCTGACAGTCCATACAATGCGCCTGCTAACTGGCCTGCGGTGGCTGCCACGCTATCAGCATCATCAGCAAGATTTGCCGCCAGCAAAATGGCATCTTTGAAATTGTCTGTATGCCAGACGGCCCATAATGCGGCCTCAAGGGTGTCGATGACATAGCCTGAGGAGCGGATTTGATCACGATGCTTTTCTTTATATTCTCCGGCATTGATAATCAGAACTCTTACCAGGAAGGGAATTTTGTGCGGAGAAAAAGCTTCATTTTTTCCGAAGCCATTCAAAAGATAATGTAAAATAACATTTATATATTGGCAGCAGTCGATTGACTCTGGTGCACAATGCGTTGACATACTTTGAATACTGGCATCACGCCAGCCATCAATAAAAGATTTCCTTCTAAAAATAGCAACGGGCGCATGCCGAATTAACGCAGCATTGCCTGCCGTTTCAGGAGAGTTGTTGCCCAACCAATCAGCCCCATGCTTGATGACTTGCTCAAGAGCATAGCGGGTAGTATTACCAATATCAAAGCAAACTCCATTGGAACTATTATGACCCGTTTTATACCAACTGATTAATTTTTCCCTGAAAAAATCCATATCACAACAATTCTTTTCAATGTACGTTTCTGCCAGACACAGTGCCATTGAGGTGTCATCGGTCCACTCTCCGGCGTTAAGATTGAAAGGACCACCGCCAACCATATCGTAAATGTGAGAACTGTCACGAGCCTGGAATTCCAGAGTGGTCCCCACTGCATCACCAACGGCAAGTCCCATGAGTAAACCTTTGGCTTTATCTAAGGCCTCAACGTCAGAAATACGTTGTTTCAGCGTATACATCCACTCAGGTTTCACTGGCTTTTCATCAGGCATTGGCTGATGTTCGTAAGCCATCCGGTTGATGAGTTGAGGCGATAGCTCAGGCAACAAATGTGCATACTTCCTTGCATATGTTTTAAGTTCAGATTCTGACAATCTTAGGTCTATCATACAAATTCCTTTTCAATTACGTGGGAGGCAAAGCGCTACAACATTTCTTAGTCTTTTCTCTCTTGCTTAGCAAACGCTAAGGACCAAAATAGTGCATTAGCGTATCCATATCATTCCAGTCATCATGTGTAAGTGGCTGTTTCTCCATGCTGTCAAATTTGTGCCTGATGCCCTTCATTGGAATTGCGTACTCATTTTTTGTTGCTAAATCCATTAACAGGTCTATATCAGACTGATTTTTTAGGGTTCTTTTTAAAAGATTGAGCAACATCATTTCAGCTTCTTTTCTCTCTGGAACACACATTTTTAATTCCTCCAACAGATTATCATTATGTAACGGTTAAACCTTTCCATGCTGATGTACGTGTAAATCTAAGTTTTATTAACCTGTTAAAGCAGGAGATTGTTTGCTTTTACTCCAGGGCCACTTCACTGTGCCGATATCAGCCGCATCCTGTCAGGCGTCCAGACTTTGCTTCAGCCCTGACGAGTTTATGATCCAATCAGAGTCCTGGTTGGTGTGCCAAAAAAACCTGATTATTTAAGAAAACTCAGGGATACTTAATACCTAATCTCTCCTTTTCCCATTGAATTTCATTTTCACTTTTTTTTCGTAGCCTGACGATCATAACGCCCAGAACCTCAGTCTGCTTATCATTTAGATAGAGTTCAAAACCATAGTTCCTGTCATAACCAGCTAAAATATACACATAGTTTCCCTGATAGAGACTAAGATTTTCTTTTAGCGAGACACTCCCTATAACCTCGCCACCCATATTTTTTACGCAACTGAGATGGATATCAATTTCCTCCTTTGCTCTGCCCGTCACATTGCTTCTTGAAAACAAAAGATTTATACTTTGAAAATCTATATACTGACGTAACAAATCTGGCGCCAGAGCATCCAAAAGCATTTCGTCTGGACTATTTTCAGTCATAGCAACTCACTCTTTATTCCGCTTAAAAGCTTTGAGCGTTAAATATCAGGTACAACTAGCCTAGCAAAAAATGATCACAATCATCATGTTAAGTAGCGGAATTCCTTAGAATGATGATCAGCTAAGAATCTTTTTAATATCTAATTGTAAGCCAGAGGCTAATTTAATAATCTCGATGCAATATATATCCGGCTCACTCAATATTTGATCAAGATAAAAATTCAGCCTGATGAGCATCTCACCTGAGCTTATACTATAGTCAAGAGCATAAGAGATATTCTTAGCTAACCCAGGAGATAGGTTTACATCCTGAATGATCAGGCAGACTAAACTTCTGGCTTTAAAAAATACATCATCCTTCATATTAACTTCATCCTGAACTTAACAGTGCTCACAATCGCATCTTATATCCTGCATCGCAATTGATAAAAACCATTTTTATTAAATTTACTTTCCGGAACCTGAACGATAGTGACAATTTATTGTCGCCGTTCTGTTATAAACGTCATAAGCTACATCGATGCTGCCCCAAACCCCGTTTAAAGGTAATGAAGTTCTCGTTTGTTCCTTAAACCAACGTTTTAATATTTTAGTTATGCCTCCTGTAAGGCTTTTCTGCTCACCCATCAACAATTTTTCTGGTGCAAAACTCCAGCGCGATATTACAGCATCTGAGTTCCCGGACTCAAAAAAACTGACAACCAAATAAATATCGCCACTATTATTGTTTTTAAACGAAAAAACACTTCTGTATGAAACTGTATCCTCAATATTATCTGGCCATGACTCCCAGACAAACCCAGGAATTGACATCAACTCATGTTTAGTTGTTTTTGGGGTTAAAATCAACGAATCATTAAATACCAGCTCTCCCATTGCGTATTTTAAGCTCATATTTAAAAACTCGTCTTTGTTATTACAGATTGAGATACGATTATAACTCTGCACTTATCTCTTCAACGACAGGCCATTAAATGTATCATGCACAGCATACGGTTGCATCATGATGATTATCACCGTAGTGCGTCATTAAAACTCGAGTCTCTTTATTTATCTGGGAACGTCACTCCACTTCCCTGTTTCGGAAAGCACAACCTTACCATTAACAATAACGGAAAGATTATTGATCACGTTATTGATAATATAACTTGCATCATGATTTCGAAATGTATAAGTGAGGATCGGACAAGAGGTTTTACCGCAGTCGCTTTTCATAGCTTTACCTTTAAGCCTGGCAACCGCGCCATCTGACTTTCGAACCCCTTCGTAGCTGACATCATTGCAGTCTGAATCAGTCGCACAAAGCGAGGTTATTTTAATCCTGAATTGGCTTGTCTCGAAAAAGCGTTCCTTTTTACTGCTCTTTTTTTGTTTAGCATTCACGCCAGGTGACGGCACCTTGTCAAAACGCTGCACCCAGTCAGCAATATCTTCCTGTATTGTGTCCCTTCCCGGTGCATTAGAGACATAATGCACTTCATTGCTTTCCGGAGAGAACCACGCAGCATAAATTTTACCATCAGGCTGTATGACAAACGCTGAAGCCTGTTCAAGATAAAGATCTTTTAGCCAGCCCTCAGCGAATAATCCTCCCTCTTTAGTTTTATGAGGTTCACCAAACACATCAAAGTTCTGACTAAATTCGTTGTAGTCTTTGCCCAGCACAGATTTTAAACTGGAAACAACTGCCTGGTTATTAAAGATAGCTGAAATTTTGGCTAAGCTATCATACTGAGACAACGGTTGTGAATTTTCAGAAGCCATAGCGGCACCTATTATGGTACCAGAGACGATAAACAAAAAAATCACTCTTCTAAATAATCTCATCATTACCTGCCTGAATAAATTTAATAGCCAGAATTGTCTGTACATCAATTCCTTTTAAAGGAATTAAATGAAAATCAGTTTCATCGCATCTGAACTGACTCTGAGAGGCTGCTCTTATTTTAACTCCTTCAATCGGGAGTCCTCGGGCGTTACTGGTCTGGCTGTAGCAAAACAGTGGCATTAAAACCGGTGTCCGCCCTGAAAATAACATTTTAAAGCAAATCAAAATCACGCTTACTTATTTCGCTGTTAGCAAAATCTTCGCAAGACATCCTGATATTTGCAGATACCCTTTCGCACGTGCTAAACAGATCTTCTGCGTTCAGTAGATAGTCAGTCACAATGAAAAATCTTTCAACGTCGACTTTGTAATTTCCCTCACTGAAAATAACCTTGAGTACATGCGTATCGTTCCCACACCGATATAATGTGAAATCCCAGGGTTTCATGGCCAATTTCAACTTACTCATCAGTCGTCGTCCTGTAACGTTGACCTTTTCAGTTTCATATCGTTGAAATGAGGCATAATCCCTTCTTATATCCTGAGACAATTCATCAAGTGCTTCAAAATCACCTGACTGTATCAGTCCTGATATATCCAATTTAAAATACCTGCTCACATCAAAGTGAGAGTTTCTGTAGGCATTAGGAAACAAAACACTGATTATATAACCCTTTTTTGTTTCGAGAATTGCATAGTCTCCTTTCCTCACGTGAATCACAACTCCATCGCCCATACCCTGCATTAGCCTCTCTGGAAAGGTTATTTACATTTTCACGCCACAAACATTTTCATTGTGAGATGAAAATTTCCGCGGTCCCATAGAAAGAACCTTGATTGTCAGAGGTTTTCTCTTAGCGCCTGTCAACACAACTTTTTCCCTTCTATCCAAAGTCCTTCCTGGGAACAAGCACGGCCACGTTTAATGAAAGCGCAACCAATAATTTCATCATCTATTACAAAGCAATGGCCAGACATCACACTTTTTTTAACGGAAAGACAATGATTTTAGTATTATCTTTAAGGGCTGCTAAACGTTTAATCAGTGCATCCAGGCCCAGGGATCGCTAATATCAATCTCAGTTGACCGCTTTCTGCTTCGATATTTAGATAATAATAAACTTAGTAATTCATCATAAGAAACACCGATTTCGAGGCTATCAGACAGGAAAATCTCACTCAAACACTGAGTCCAAACATCTCTTGATGCTGGCATCGCAGATAGCAGATACCTTAGATCACCCACATTGCTACATCTCCCGGGTCTGTCACGACTCCACTTGTCAGCACACCGGCCAGAAATATGAACTGGGGGGCATTCTGAAGGCACTTCATTTGAAAGAGTTAACCTGCTCTGCAGGAACTGTCGTGTGACAGGCAGAGGGTGATCAACTCTTAATGTGCTGAATATCCTCTATGGCCAATAACGTCAGGCCGTTGTGCAAGGCAGAACTCACCTGACACATCCCAGGCGACCGTGTTGTGTTGCGCGATGACTTCAATCTTTTTCGTCGGGTGCCATTTCAAAAAGCTGTTTCGCCAATGAAAGAATCCTCTCTTTATGCGCTATTTTCTCAACCCATCCCTCAGGAATGCCTGACAGACCATATAACGCACCCGCAAGCTGACCAGCGGCAGCCGCTATGCTATCTGCATCATTACCCAGATTCGCCGCCAGCAAAACAGCATCGTTGAAATTATCTGTATGCCAGACGGCCCATAATGCTGCTTCCAGGGTGTCGATGACATAGGCAGAAGATCGTATTTGATGCCGGTATTTTTCTTTATATTCACCGGCGTTGATCAGAAGAACACGTAATGATGATCCCATGAGATGCGGCGCCAGGCTTTCACTTTTACTGTAACCATTTAAAAGGTAATGAAGTATTAAGATGAAAAAACGGCAACAGCTGACAGACTCAGCCGCGCGATGCGTTGCGTTACTCTGTTGTTTTGCATCACGCAAGGCGTCAACAAATGATTTTCTCCTGAAAATAGCGGTGGGTGCCAGTCGGACCAGAGCGGCATTCCCTGCGGTATCAGGTGAAGTATTCCCCATCCAGGTGGGTCCGTGTCGTTCAAATTGCTCAAGCGCAACGCGGGTTGTGTTACCTATGTTGAAGCAGACACCGTTTGAGCTATTCGTCCCGTTTCTGTACCAGCTGAGTAGCTTTTGACGGAACAGCGTCGTGTCACACTTATGGCTCTCAATGTAAGTTTCAGCCAGACAAAGTGCCATTGAGGTGTCATCAGTCCATTCCCCGGGTTTCAGGTTGAAAGGTCCCATGCCAACCATATCGTCTACATAGGCCTTATCGCGCGGAACAAACGCCAGTGTTGTACCAATCGCGTCTCCTGCCGCCAGTCCCATGAGAGCACCCTGCGCTTTGTCCAGGGCCTGCAGATCAGTGATCTTTTGAGGCTGTGAGTACATCCATTTGGGCTTTTGTTTGTCTTCTGCCGTTTCTGGCATCGGTACAGGGTTGTAAGACATCCTGTTCATCAACTGACGCGAAACGGGTGGAATTAAATGGGCGTAACGTTGTGCATAATGAAAAATTTCGTCTTCGTCAGCTCTAAGATCCATCATAAAATCACTCTCCGTTTTAAAACAACCAGCTTCAGTTGCAGCAGGATCAGACAGTCTCCCCTCGCTGATAAGGTGTTGGTGTGGAATCCGGCTATCATCATGCAGCCGCTTTTCGCTCCAATACGTCTATGAAACAAAGGTCGCTGAAACGCCTGATCTTTAGCGTTTTTTAGCAAAAATTAAAGTAAATCTCTCTTAATAAATCTCCATCTTTTTCATCCAGAGTGACATCTTTTACCTTGTTCAGGTTTGCTAGAATTCCTTTTACAGGAACATCATCTCTTAGAATACATTCGAAGAAATCACTTCTATTGCTTTCCGGCACATATTTATTGATTAAATAAAACAGGTGCTCTCTTAACGCTTGCTGAGTCATCGTATTTACTTCCGAGTGGTTGATAAATTTCATAATGATGAATACGGCCTACCTGTTTCTTTATCAGGCCTTGTCAATATCAATTTCTATGTCGTTAAAAATTTTCAGCCCTGGATTTCTGAAAAAGTTCATGACGGACTCAATAAGAGCAGAAGCACAGGAAAAGTTTCTGGAAAAACTCACACAATCAGGCCCGGATAGTCCGCCTAAAATTTAGCAATATTAATTCCAGCTCTGGCCTGAGTTAATAAAATGACTTCATTAGCATCACCCGGGCTGCGTTGAGCTTTGAGCGCTTCGTCCTTGCTTATTTCAGAATCAATCTCTTTACCGACTAAACCGCCATCATCATATCGGATATAAAAAATTCCATCTCTTACTACGATATCAATACCATAATCACTAAATAGAGTCTCGCTCATACCGTTCTCTTAAAATATTTCAGTTTGAAGGATTGCGCATTGCCGCACTAAGCTCAGGCTTTAGAAACAGACCGGGCTGCCTTTGAGGTAATGCTCTGGAAGAGACGGAGGCATTACCCGGTGTAGCCGTTGTGAGGCTGTACGCTCCCGGAATAGATGGCGCTAAGCGGCATTGTGCTGCCATTACTATCCTGGTGAATCGAAATATGTTCAACATCACCAGACTCACTCTTTAGCCGTGATGATCACTTTACTCAGACAATCCGGATTTTTGACAGTAAAAGAAAACGTGATTACCTGACCATCCACCTCTGGAGCAGATGTATAGCTGGTTACTTCATTTTCAGATTGGCCGCGAGGATAGTCACTCAACTTAACACCCGGATACTGTTTTCTGACATCATCAAGAGTTGTGCATTTACCATCGGGAGAAAAGCTCAGAAAAGGAGCCATGCCGCCTGATGATTTACTGACACGCAACTCAATATCAGTAATTTTTGCTTCATCTTCCAGTTTTACCGAATTTGCCTGATAAACGTTGATGTAGTCATTTTGTGTTTTTAATGTCAATTCCAACGGAAACTGATTAAGATTTCCCAAAGACAGACTTTTAAGTGAAGCACTCAACTGAGTGATAAAACTCCAGATCTCTTTATTTTGCATATTTGCATCTGCGAACCCGCTAAAAAGAAAAAATGTCAGTATGAACAGTACCCTATTTCTTTGATGTATGATTTTTATCATACCGATCCTTATATTACTCATCATGACAGTACACGGTGTCAGATTCTCCGGCAGGGACGAGGGGCTGATACGCTCTTCACGCTCTCACCGTCCAAAAGGGGCAACCAGGCAGGCGGGAGGGCTCGTGGTCCTTATAGGCTTGTGTTAGTGCAAAGCACAGGTTTTCACTTCTATGTGGCTCACTGGCGCTCACTCACCCAGCAGCAACACAGACGAGCATACATCAATAGATAACAAGCCTACCGGATGGCCATTGCCCTTCCCATCCACAGGGAATATGTCCATTCTCATAAATTACCGTCAGCCGTTCAAAAAATCGCTCGTTGGGTAAATATGCTTTATAAGTTTCTTCTGCAAGAAAACTGACTAAATCCCACTTTACATTATTGATCAATATATCATCATCTAATGTAGTGGGATTCTTTATGATGGGTATGATTTCAATATCAATAATCTCTTTCGCTTTTCTGACAAGACCATTCCAGTAATGATATTTCAAGCTTTGTCTTTTTGACAGATATCCGTTTATCGCATTACCCGCCTGAAGCGTTACATCTTCCCAGTCGACGCTCGTTATATGGCTGATAAAATATGATTCAGCAGTTATTTTTTTATATCATTCAAATAACCGCCTCTACCTATATTAACAAACCACGGGATATTCTGAAGACGATCTACAGCAGTCCTGGAGATTTCCATATGTATTTTTCTTCCGGGCAATACTAGTGTCTTCTACCAGTCCGGCGAGAGCTATGCAATGTAAAATTTACTTTAATCGTTGCCTTATCAACGTTCGCAGACTGCCATGATCCTCAATGCCACTCTTTACTTCATTTTTAACGCGTTAAATCGAGAATCGATTCAGCTGGCCTTATTTACCCTGGCAGATTCAAGTGGCTTTACGCAAAAAATACTCAATCACAAGTTACATTTTCTTGCTCTGGACTGGGACCTTAACATCACTTCATAAGCATCCAGCCCACTTTGGCGAGCTTTAATAGCCTCCTGTTCACTTATTTCATATCTTATATCTTTATTGCTAATGCCGCCTTCATCAAAGTTGATGTAATACTTACTATTCTCTTCAGTGATGAACATGCCATAGCCACTAAATATAATTTTTTCCATCACCAACACCTTAGCGACACGTTGTATTGTCATAAAACTGGCCTGAGCATCCTGTTATAAGGACAGAAATATAGTATCTTAAGCAAACCTTTCTCATACATTGGAATAAAATTTACGATAAAAATCTTTAAATCCTTCAGGTTTTTCGTGGGACTTTTTTAATCCTGTCTCCTAATGACATAATAACTTCATAGGCATCCTGTTGGCTTTTTTTGATTTTTAGAGCTTCATGCATGCTAACTTCAGCTTCAAGATATTCAGGAACAAGCCTGCCCGAGTCAAACAAAGCAATAAGAATCCCATCCCTGTCTACAAGGGTTATCCCATAATCGCAAAAGATTTGATATTGCATATTCAATACCGATTAATAATTAAAGGGGTCTGATGAACATGTCAGAATCCTGACTGCACTTCTCCGGGCCTGAGCAAAACGTCTGATTGAAGTGCTCTTCGCACCCAGACTTATTTTCAACACCGTCGTTCACATAACGAATAGGTCAGGGTGTAACGCTGCCACATGAGTCTCCATAAGCTTTCCTATGGATGCACGGCGCTATTTTTGCATGCCCTGCCTGACAATATAGAAAACGCAACAGGCTGGAAACACTTTTAACCGCGTTATGGAATGACAGATAGGAAAACATGAAACCGATAATCTCCAGACAAACGATTTGCTATTTTTGCACGTGATCAAGAATCTTAGCGATATTACTCTTTATTGAATCCAGCGGAATATTACGTTTAACCCTCTCATTGTAATCATCATGCCAGAGATGATAATCAGAGAAAGAACCATTTCCGCCATACATTAACCTCCATGTATCACATGCATCCTTACAATAACTTGCTGATTCAACCCCCTGAGAGTCGATAGAAACCCTGAGCTTTTCTATTATTGATAAAACGCCTCTAATCCAGTTACGCTCTCCATCATTGATTAGAATGTTTTTTAAATTCATAAATTCAATTAATAGTTTTTGAGCCATTTCTTTACAATACACTACCCACCTCACAGGCCATGCTTCTGATACCTCAACCCACTCACACGACCGAATTCACAGGCCATTTAATCATTAGTATAACATTCGCATTGCAGGCAGTGAGGGCCGGTATAATTCGCTGCGGCCATTATGATTTATATTAACTTTTACAGCATCAGTAAGCCCGTGATAACCGCACCAGTTGATTAGTTTCCTGATGGAAAGAGAAATGCCAGTCACTCCAGCCATCAATTTTGCCAGTAAAAACGCAGACTATTAAGACTTCTTTTTTTGAATCCACCGTCATGTAGTAGAATGCTCCACCATCGGGCGGTGAAAAAGATGATAAAATTTTGCCTTGCGCATTTATTATAGTGAGTCTTTCAGGCAAACTTTCCTTCTGATCAAGAACAAATATTAAATCTCTGCTTTCATCAACCAACACCTGATCGATTCCTGATAATGTCAATGTAAATTCTTCATCCATAAATCCCCACTGAATAGTGGATTGATCAGCTAACAATGTTAACCCACTGATGTTATTCATTTAAACACTTTTCTTATTGACTGACGACTTATTAGCGAAAAACACATTAATTTTGCCATCAATAAATCAACTTTAACTCTCACTTTTATTCAATGCAAAAAGCACTTATTCAGTATTTAGCCAGGCCATAAATTGACAGCATGGAGCATGGTTAGGTGAGAAAAATTCTGGCATTAATTGCAGCTCTCATTCTCCAAAAATAACCAAAAACCATCAGTAATCATTAAAGCAGAAGATGACCTGTGATGTGAGTGATGAGCCATGATCCGACATGCGTTATTTTTCACTGGACAACTTACCCTTAAAAACATAAATAAGATCAGTCCATTCCTTATAGCTGAAATCACTAATGTAATAATCCCCAAGCCATTTAACGTGGCTACGGGAAATCAAATCATCAATAGCAGATATTCTGTTCTTATCATTCTTTTCCAGTGTACTAATCATTAAAACCATCGAGCTAATCTCACTGGCCTCTTTGTTAAAACCAGACCTGCTCAGAATATCGCACACTGTTCGGCTTATTTCTTCGAAAGTCATAATGGTTCCGTTTTTCAACGCAGACAAAGTGGATGACGTGATATTTTCATGCTGCGATTAGCATAATAAGCAATCTACTCTTTGTGTAATGACCTGTTCTGGATTCACCATGCCTGATGCGACGCTCCAGTGGATCGTAGCGGAAGCTCACCTTCGTGCATGGCTTATTGCGGCCCCACGGTTCGCTGAGGAAGTTCGTCAAACGGTGCTCACCATTGTAACGGTAGTATTAGTGGGGCTGACCATGCTACTTCCCGGTGGTACGCCCATGGAAATTATATTGCAAGCGGATATTGTTTCGTGCGGTTATGGCGGAACCAGCCTTGCAATCCAGCGTGTTGCCTGCATTGTCCCATCGCAATTGCTCACAACTCGGCTGCGCGTCATCATAAGGCAAACAAACAACCGGCATTATCGTAGTTCCATAATGTCTGTTGAAAGGATATCGTCGCGCTCTTCGAGTTTGAGGTTGTTAGCGTAATCGTAATAACGCTAATGAAACCTGCATATCGCAGAGCTATCCTCATCATCAATACTTACAAGGGGGTAACTTGCATCTGGCTTTTGGTTTCAGTTTGAGAGAAAGTGGATGAAGACCAGAGTCGCGGAATGGGTATTCCGCGATAACAGTACTACAGATCAGTATGGGTTATTTCATGCGACCCTGCCGGGCGACGCTGGCGAGACGTTGTGTCCGGCAGTAAATGGCAAACAGGATGAAAGCCTGCCCATTAAGTATCCAGCGCGCACCCACCAAAGCCGCGAGTGCCAGAATCAGCCACAGACCCGAGTGGCTACCCGTAACTAAGCTGTAGCTCAAGAGTAAAACGGTCGATATAAACAACATCGCACAGACGTAAGCCAGCCCCGCCACACCGGCTGTATGGCCTCGCGCAAGCAGGTAACTGGCCGTGAGTATCGCGCCAATAACGACGATTGAGGGAACAAAAAAACTCAACGCATGTATCTGTGGACTGAGCGGAGGTAAAGCGTGCAGAAACGTCAGCAAATTAAATGCAAATGAAACCAGCAACAGCATCAGCACTATCGCAACCGGGAAGCCGTTTTGCCTGGGAAGCGCCTCAGAAGGCTGTTTAATATAACGTTCAAGCTCTGTAGTGGAACGGGCAAGTATCGAATTATCCTGCCGTGCGATTACCTGATCTATTTCGCGACCCTGTTGCAGGTGTTCAGTGATATTTGGCCCGACAAGCCATGATAGAAATTGCATTAAAATACCGCCAGTGATTGAATTGTTCCCACAATATAGCGCCCGGAGCGCGGCACATTACCTGGAGCAGCAATGATACCACTGACAGCACTGCCTGCCACAGCCGCTGCGCTCGTGACGACCTGCGCGAGTTGCTTAACAAGTTCTTTTTGCACCGACTCTACAGGGAAACGCTTTGGATAAAGTCCTGCACGGATGGCGGCTTTAAGCTCTTTATTACTTATACCAGGGTTTTGTGCCTTAATGATTAATTCAGTAAGGCGAGCCCGGTCCTGCCTTGGATAGTTCCGGAGCCACTCCGTTGCTTTTAAAGAAGAGACTGATTTCATCGCTCGCCATGTTGCCAGGGCTTCTTTTAACGCACCGCCCACACTGGCTAGTGAAATAAGGTCAAGGGACGTTGAAGTGGCAACGTACCAATCCTGAGAGTCCAGCCACGCTACGTTTTCACCACCGTTTTCGACGAGATCATAAACCCGGTAAATACCATTGACACATTGCACGCCTGTTGCGGCAGCGCCAGCATAACCAATAGCAACAAGCACGCCGCTACTGCCAGCGGTTATAGGCGTTGCTGAAGCGCCGATAACCGCTACGCCAGCTGTGATAATCATTGCACCACAGGAAAGCACGGTCGAGGCAATCTCCGTTCCCATTGAGGTTACGCTTACTGCTTCACTAAGTGACTTGCCCGTATTAGACGCTGTGGCTTGCTTAGGCGTTTTGGTCACAATCAGATGTGTAACGATACCACTTTGACCATTAGGATGACGCTGGCCAGGCCGAACAAGATAACGCTGTGCGCCATCCGCATAGATGATGCCAGCCTGATAAAACTCCCGAGTACAATCCATTGCTGCACCCAGCGCTTTGAAATCAAAATCAGGTGCCCCATAACCGGTCATCCTGGCGATGTCGTAACCCGGTAAGTTATTCTCGGGATTCATTCCTGGCAGGTTCATTTTATCTCCTTATGGGCTCAATGATAAAAGAGAATTTTCAAGACATTCAAATTCGAAATGGAAAAAACATCATTATCGCACCAAAACTATATATCAATATGCAGGCAATATAATAACAAGCTTACCGTTTTTTGATTGCAAAAAAAATAGTTATTCCACCCCCGCACTTCTCGACTCAAAATCCCTAATAGAGGGTTTGCATGTCACCTGAAAAAAATTTTAAAAACAATCACTCTCTAAATACGGCATTAAAATAGTCACTGTGAAGCAAGTCATAACTCAAAACTCATTTGAATTAATTCAAGTATCACTGCCAAACATTAAATAACTGCTTCCAGATGTCCATCTCCTCATCTGTAGGAAGACTATAGTCACCCGTAACCTTACGATAATTCATGAAACAAACATTTATGGCCCGTATTGAAACTTTTTTATTCTTACGACTTCCATCAATTATTTCATTTTTAATATGTATCTTGCTTTAATTTAACCAGCCTAACTGTTTGTAATTATAAATTTATTTTATAACCCTGCATCCCAAATTATATATATACCATGGTTAAATGATCTTGTCTCGTATGAAACTGACACGTTCCCCCAAGGAAACCCCCACCTAACTACTTCAGTTTCAATAAAATCAGGACGCCCTAGTTCCAGAGATGAGCTAAGCCATTTAGACAAGTCTCTTACTGATTCATTTAACATTTCAATGTCAGCTCGCCTATTCCAATTATTTAAAGAATGATAATATTCACTTCCTTTATCCACAAGTTGAACCATGAAAGGGAAATTAAAACATATTGGCCTAATATGAAGTTCAAATTCTTTATTATGGAAAATTATCGAGTCGATAAGATAATGATGAGGCATAAGGCTTTTGATAGAACCTAACCTTTGTAATGTTTTGTAAAGTTCGCTTTTACAAAAAAGCTCTTCACTTGTAATTTCCAAATATTTTTCATCTATGACTAATGTACCTGTAGTTGGTTTAAATTTTAAATTTTTCATATATCAATAATTTTTCCTGGGATTAGCAAATGCCTAAATTCTTCTGGTACAAAGAACTGAAGTCCCCCACCATCGCCATAAATTTTATTTGCTGCTGCTCTACCATAGGCAACATCAATATCTTCACTTACATAAAATGCTCTTAATTTCGTACGAACAGGCCAGCGTGGATCTAATTTAACTTGCAAAGCTTGGTGATAACCTAACGGATTATTTCTGTATTGTCTAACAGTAGGGAATGTCACTACATATGCAGGTTTTTGGTCGCCGTTAGGATAAAGAGCATAGAGAATTGTACCTTTTTTAAGCTTCCTGTTCTTGTAAACATCAATTCCTGGATAATCGGGATTTTTTGGTCCCTGCCACTTCGTCGCTTCTTTCGCAGGGTCTTTACACTTCATCAACCCCCAAGGATCCACCCAGCCCAGCGCGTTCGGCGCATACTGGTAAAGGTTGATCCCGCCCGCCAGCCCTATCGGGTCCTGCTGGGTAAACCGTCCGCTGTCCGGGTCATAATAACGAAACAGATTGTAGTGCAGTCCGGTTTCCCGGTCCAGGTACTGGCCCTGCATACGCAGGTTCTGCTCCACGAGAGGAACACGCAGGCTGGACTCGCGCAGCAGCTTGCCCCACGGGCTGTTGATACCTTCCCAGGCTTTTTGCCCTTCACCGTCAGTCAGCAGTTCCGGCATTCCGTTAGCAGCATTATGGAACCAGTAAATCTCCGGGCTTTCCACGCCATCAATACGGGCCAGCGGTTCATAGCTCTGGCTGTCGCTGTAGACGTAGGTCAGCGGGATCCCGTCGTGGATTTCCTGCAGCAGGCGGTAGCCTTCCCACACAAAGCGCGTCGTGACGGCGTTCCCCGACGGTCTTCCCTGCAACAGCTGCTGGCTGGTTTTACTGATGCGGCGCCCAAGCGGATCGTAGCGGAAACTCACTTTAGTGCGAGGCCTATTACGGTCACGTGGCTCGCTGATCACATCCGTCAGGCGATGCTCACCATCGTAACGGTAGCGCCAGCGGGTATGCCCGTCATCTTTCTCAGTGGTACGGCCATGGATATCGTACTGCCAGCGGATACCGTTCAGTTCGGTAACGCGGTTATGCATGACATGAGCGGCACTATGGCGATCCAGCGGGTTGCCTGCGCCATCCCAGCGCCACTGTTCATTACCCGGCTGCGCACCGTCCTGAGACAACAGCCGGCCGGCGTTATCGTAGTTCCATAATGTCTGGCTGAACGGATTATCGTCGCGCTCTTCACGGATCAGGTTGTTGCCGTAATCGAAGTCGCGCCGGCGGGACCAGACGCGCGGTGCAGGACGCTGTGAGTCACCCTTAAACACGTCACGGCGGCGCAGTCTGCCTAAGCGATCGTACTCACTGCGCATGGTGAGGCCGCCCTGCGTCCGGCTGAGTTCCCGATGCAGTGTGTCACGGGTAAATTCCGTGACCGGCAGGTTGTCTAATGCGATGCTCAGCAGATGCCCGCTACCGTAATAAAGCTGCTTCAGGTTGCGGCCATCCGGCAGGGTTAAGGCAGTGCAGTTGCCCAGCGCGTCATACTCCCACGCCAGTTCGCCCTGCTCCCCCTGCTCAGCAACGATGCGGCCCAGCGCATCATACTTAAAGGTAATCTCCTGCTCGGCCTGCTGGCTCCACTCGGTGTCAGACAGCGGCAGATGCTGCGACACTTTACCCAGCTGGCCGCCGCCACTGTAGTGATAGCGCGTCTGGCCTTCCGGCGTGGTCCGCGCCAGCAGTTGCCCCGCACGGCTCCAGTGATAGCGATGGGTAATGGACTGAGGATGTCCGGCAGCAAAGGTGCGTGATACCGTGCGGCCCGCCGCATCATAGTCATATCGTGTGGCAACGCCATCCAGCCCGACCTGGGCCAGCAACAGAGAATCTGCGCCCCACTCGAACTGATACTGCTCGCCGTTCTCGTTTTGCAGCGCCGTCAACCGGCCACGGCTGTCCCAGCTTCGCTGAACCGTCTCACCCTGCGCATTACGGTTGGCGATCAATCGCCCGACATTGTCGTAACGGAATTCACTGCGCTTGCCATCAGCCGACTCATAGGCCAGCGGCAGTCCGTTTTCACTCCAGTGCAACCGCTCTTCCCATCCTTCTGCGCGTTCCAGCTGAAGAGGACGGCCTGCTGCATCATAGTGATAACGGGTTTCTTCACCATCCGGCGCGATGACACAGCTGAGCCAGCCCAGGGGATGATAACCGTAGCGCGTGGTCAGCCCTGAACAGTCGGTTTCACGGATAACCTGGCCGGCATCGTTAAACTCACGGCGGTAGCTGTTACCTGCTGCGTCAGTCTCCTCGACAACCAGTCCGAACTCATCCCGCTGATAGAGCGTGCTTTGCCCGAGCGCATCAACAACGCGTTCAAGGCCGTGATGGGGATCGTAATAGTATTTCGTTGTGGAACCGTCTGCTCCGGCAACAACCGTGGGCAGCGAACGGTGTGACAGCCATTGCACCGCCTGCACACCACCGTCAGCATCCTTCTCTTCAACACGGTTGCCCAGATCGTCATAGGTAAAGCTCACCGCGTTGCCCAGCGGATCGATGCGACGCGTCAGGAGTTCGTTTTCATCCCACTCGTAGCGCCATTTCTCGCCCCGCTCGTCGATAAAACAGGTGATGAGGCCCGCAGCATTCCAGTGATGTTCGCGCTGCTGACCGTCATAGGTCGACACGCGCGTGATGCCCGCCTCAAGATCGTAATGCATGTGGCAGCCATCACCGCTGTTGGTGCGGTTTTCTACAACGCGCCAGTGATCCAGCTTCTGCCAGCGATATTCACTCTCCAGCCCGCCCGGCAGCTGATGCCAGACCATTAACCCGTCATCGTTGTAACGGAAGCGTCGTGAGACAACGCCTGCGGCATCGGTGACGCTGGCAAGCTGGCCCCGATCATTGTAGGTCCAGCGCGTCAGTGGCCAGTGCTGATCGCCATCAAAATGGCTGGCCGATGTCGGGCGCCGCGCGTGCTGTTTGTCGTCGTAGTGCAGCGTGACGTCAATCGCCAGCGGCGCGTCATGGATACGCACCAGGCGGGCCTGTTCATCCCAGCCCATCTCCAGCGCATTACCGTACTCGTCGCTCAGTGAAGCCAGCCGCAGCACCTGCGGATCAGCGGCCGTGCGCCTGTAAAGACGCCATACCGCACCGTCGTCATCGGCAATGGCGATATCGCCAGACGCGTTGCGCCGCACCATCAGCCCTTCGCTGATGCTGTAGAGCACCTCTTTGTCACCGGGAACGTCAAAGCTCAGCTCGCGCCCGTTGTCATCAAACCAGGTTGCCCGATTCCCTTCCAGCGTCAGGTAGCTGTCAAACACCGTGGCCCAGCCCTGACCAAACAACCCAGCGCGCTGAGTCAGGCTGTTATAGCTGCGCTGAAAACTGAGCGGGAAACGTCCGGGAAGGGAAAAATCGCGCTCGGCATCATCATTAAGGACTTTGACGCCGGTCGCCGCATGAACCGGAAACAGCGACGAGAAGGCCGCATTGATAGCCATGTCCGCCGCCATACCGCCCACGGCACCGGCCAGCGCGCAGGGCATGTTTTTGATGATCTGACTGGGGCGACCACGGATGAGGGAAAGGCCGATCATCATCACGGCCAGACCTGGCACCTTGCCGCTTTTGATCTCTCTGACCGTGACGGTTTCACCACCAATGATGACATTGGGGGAAACATCGTCGCTCACGGTGGCGTCACAGGTGGTTTTATCCTTTGCGCGCACCGCAGGCTGGCCATTGATAAAGACGCTTTTCGATCCCTGAGCCAGATATTGCGGTGCGCTGTGTTTTTCACAGGCCACTTTGTCCTGCTCCAGCGGAGAGGTGCCCGCATCGGCGGAGGCTACCGTGGGCTGCCACATTGCACTGCCAAACTGGCCGACCGCAGAGAGCAACATGCCGCCATAGTCGGCGAAGCTCTGCGGCGATTGTGGTTCCGGTGGCGGTGTCTCGCCGGGCGTGAGCATCCCGGCCGCGCGTGCGGCTAAAAGACCATTAACGTAGACATTCTCGGATCCACTGGCGATTACTCCGGCAGGTGACGGCGGGAATATCATGTTTCCCAGCCCATCGGCCGCTTTGCTGATCTCTTGTGACAGACCAACGGCATTGGCCAGTACACCACCCAGAATACCGCTGAGCAGGCAACTGTTACCCACGGCTGCTACACTCGCCGCTGCCGCCCCTGTGCCCAGCAGGGGCGCTGCCGAGACGATAGCAGCACCCACTGCGGCACCAATGACGGCATAGGCCGCACCTTCCGCAACAATGCTCGTGATATCAGCGAAAATGCTGGAGTGAATGATCTCGTCGCCCACGCGGGCCGCAGGGTTATCCATAGGTTATGCTTTCCGTGGATTGTTCAGACTCAGGCTTTGTTTAAATGCACTCCAGCGCTGTCCGTCTTCTTCATTGAATGGACGCATGGCTGAGAGCGTAAAAATCATTAAGATGTTCGAATCAGGCACCTGTGTAGCCAGCTGTTTCTGCCACACTGCCTGCCCGTTACGGTCAAATACGGTTTCAACTTCTACCGCGTGTAATGTGTTATCCACACCTGCCATCAAACGTACAAATTCAGTCTGCTGGATATGGCCCATCTGACTCCGTAATGTGTCCCACTGACGCTGGAACTCTTTTTCCGCATCACTGCCCTCAGAAATAACGCCACGGCTCACAACCCAGGCCAGCCCACTGGCTTCATCGCGGAGAATATTCATGGTGGTGTCCTGCCAGGCAGCAGGAAAAAGCGCAAAGGCGCCCTCATTGAATTGGTAATGCATATTGGGTATCCGTTTTATTAATTGTTTGTGGCGGGTGGAATCAGGCTATGGTATTCGCCATCAACGTTATCGGCATTAGTGAGTATCTGTGTATTATCACGCGCAACTTTAATGTCGAAAAGTCGATGCGTAATATCAGGATCGCCACCGCAACTGGCGTCGTGATTATCTTCACGAACCGTAATAATAAAGAAACTTTCATCACTGCTGTCGTCAAGATCGTATCGCAGGCATTTCTCGTCGAGGGTGGTCAGGTGCCAGGTATGAATTGCTTCGGTTGCAGCGCTGATAGCCTGGTCAGCGCTGATTTCGCTTTGCTCTGCACCCATGTCTGTTTTCAACATGATGCAGCTGACCTTTCCCTGGTCAATCTGGAACATCAACTGTTTCCCGCCAGACGGGTAGACAAGCCAGTGCTGATCATCACTGTTATCTTCTTTTCCGGGTCCATAGGCTTGCTGAACCTGTTCAAGGCTATCGCCTACCTTTATATTTCGGGACGTCGGCACATTGGCATTTTCCAGAAGGATCTCAGCCAGAACCGTGTGGCTGGCATCTCCCACCGCCGCCGCGCTGAACAACTCAAAGCCGTCATAGCTATGCTGGAAGTAGTTGTACTGCTGGTTATTGATAGCCACTTCTCCGGCCAGAACTGAACTCAGAGCCTTACCAGCCCGTACGAAGCTTTCATTGCTCCATGTGTCTCCGGGAGTGAAAGCATAGTCGTTTAGCAGAACGGAAAAATCGCCCTCGTTAAGGGCAGGAACGGTCGATTCCGTGCTGGATTCGGCCCTGGCAATGCAGGATAAAACCATGAGGACAGGCACAAATACAATGCTGGCGAAATAACGGTTTACAATCATTGTGTTTTTATCGGGGGTTGAAAATAGAAAAATAGAAGGGTATTTAATCACTAAGAGCAACGTAATTAAAATCTTTTAAATTAAAGAAATTACTCACACTTCAAAATTATGTGGGGTGGAGAGTACATATCACCACCCTAATAAAACCCATAACACTATTATAATGTCATTCTTATTACTTGAAATACAGTAAAAATCTCACTTGAGTGATAATGAAAATTATCATTCCCACTTGCCACCTTGCTTAACAAGCGTTTTATTACCCTGTACCACCTTCAATTCAAGCGGATTAAAGCTCACAACATAATCTACACCGCTATTATTGAAAATCATCCCTTCAGCTTTATTTGAGTTTACAGGCTGCGTAGTTTTACCTTCAAGAGTAATTTGTTTTCCATCTTTATTTCTGAGGCCTATGTATTTAACCTTATCACACACAGTATAAAAACCCCCACAGCTATTCAATAAAGTAATCGTAAAATCAGATGTAGACAAAACCTTCATATCTGATTTTAAATCTCCTTCACTAACATCTTTGTCAAGATTATAAGTTTTTGGCGCATAAAAATCCCCATTCTCAGGGTCTTTGATTAACTTCCATAAAACTTTATTATCTTTAAGTTCTAAATTTGCTTTACCCTTCACTCCGCCAAATGAAGAATCAAATTCAATCAAAGCATTTTTACCGTTTGCCGTACCTTTGAGATTGCTGTCATTATCATCAGGGCAATCTATTTTATTTCCGCCCCTTGTCACATAACAATAACTACCCGTTATGTTATTATTATTCTGTTTTAATTTTAATGTTAGAGTGGAATATAGTAATCCATTATCATTTTTCTCTTGCCCACTCCACTGACCAGTAAAATTATCAGAAGCAAACAAGGATAATGAAGAAATTGACAACAAAACCGCTAAGCTAAATCCAACTTTATTCATTTGATTAACCTTTAAAATCCAGACAATCATTAACCCTATTAATCCAGCCGTTAAGATTGGGTTGGTTTAGAACTACAGCGCCTGGCTGATTGGGTTTTCATCAAAATTTATAGAGATAGCATGGGTGTCGATGGATATTATTCCAATAAATAGCTATCAATATCACGCTGCTCATTTTTGCCAGAATAGGTTCGCAGTTTAGATTTAAAAATCATCATTTTTGTTCTGGCATCACTTATAATTGATGTCACTGAAATGCATATCGCCAATAAATTGTTCATTTATGTGCGCGCCCGTTTTTTTTGAGCTTCATCGCTCCATATATCACTTAGTGAAAAGGATTTTTATATTTAAAATACAATAAGATGCCTTTAGTTTAACACCAGAAAGTCCGCCACTACACCATGATAATAAATGGATGAAATAACAAGACTAAATTATAACTATTAAAATATGACATATTTATGTCAATGCTCATTAAATTAATTATTAGAAAAGCCAAGGGTGACATTACAAAATAATAATGCAATATCACCACAAAACTTCATGTAATCGGCAATGACGCTAACCATCACTTCTTAAAAAGAAAGTAACTATTTTTTCGCATCATAATCTGGTGCTATACCAGTGTGTGCTTCTACTAACCTGTCTTTTTTAACCCACCCATCAATCTGGTTTCCATCATTAGTTACATACATCACACTATAATATTTTCCGTATTCAACGTAAGCATATAATTGATTGCCGGGGACAACAAAAACTTCTTTTTCTAAGCATTTTTCATTTGGGGCAGAATAGAAATACAACCTACCCTCACCGCCGACTTTGTATACATTATCTGTATTGTCGAAACTCACGCCTTTAATGTTAGCCTCACTACTTAAATTCTTGCAGAAATCATTGGCGGAGGCCATTAGTGGTAATGAAAGCACTAATGCACATAAAATTTTAATCATAGTAATCCTCTCCCTTTCATCACGGAAATCAAACTATTGGCATAGTTAGGATCGGTTGCATACCCTTTAGCCTGTAAACCTTTAGCCCATTCTACCGGGTCAGATGAGTTGAACAAACTACTATACCTTTGATTTTTAATCAAAAACTGGGAGTGCTGCTCAATGCTCTCGTCAATTGAATCATAACTGGCAAATTTATCCAGTACTGCAACACGTTTTCCGTTGATATTCTCATGTGTCCAGTCTTCCACATAATTCGGTGAGCCATGTGCCTTGACCCCAAAAATGTTGTTACTCACCTTGTCAGTTTTGATATCAGTGGGCATTTTTTTACCCCAGTTAGATTCTAGAATTGCCTGAGCCGTGGTGATTTTAGCCGGAACGCCGGTTTTCTTTTCATCTTCCTGAGCAGCAGCATACACTTTATCGAAGAATGCTTGTTTTTCGGGAGGTAAAGGACGTACTTTTCGAACCTGGTTATTGGCTAACGGTGCAGCCGCCCCTTTCGCCGGTGCCGCCGCAGCTTTTGGCGCAGCCGGAGCCGCCTGTCCTTTCTGTTTTGGCGGGAACAGATTCTCTACGGCCTGGCTGATATTCTGTTTATGACTGGAGCCCGGTGCGCTTGTGCCCGGCTTCGCGCCATCCGTGTTCAGGTTCAGTTTGCCGCCAGAGGTGGTGATATGACCATCACCCTGCACAAAAATATTGAAGCCCTTGCCCACAATATTAATCTGGCCATTCGCATTCAGTTCGATAGCACTCTCTCCGCATTCAAGGCGAAGTTTAGTCCCCGAACCCACTACATAGGTATCGACCACCGCATCGAGTTTGCCCTTACCGGTCAGCCGCTCTTCGCCCCCTTTTACACCGTGGACACGGTTGGTTTCGACACGGTAGAGCTCATTGCCGCCCGCGTAATGGCTGTGATTGTTGGCGACTGAATGGCTGGCGTCATTTTTAACATGCGTATCCATGTTCTTCTGCGCCTGAATCCACAGATGTTCCTCACCCGACTTATCCTCAAACCTTAACGCATTCGCGGTGTCCGCCGTGCCATCCTTCGACCGGCTTAAAAAGCCCATCTGCGTCGCCGCTGCCGGCAGCGCCCACGGCGGCATGCTCGCCTCGTTATAAACCCGGCCGATGATCAGCGGACGATCCGGATCGCCGTTGATGAAGTCCACCACCACTTCGTCGTTCACTCGCGGGATCTGCACCCCGCCAAATCCCTGGCCCGCCCAGGCGCTGGAGACGCGCACCCAGCAGGAGCTGGTATCGTCGCCCTTCGCCAGCCGGTCCCAGTGAAACTTCACCTTCACCCGCCCGTAGCGGTCAGTCCAGATCGACTCGCCTTTGGGTCCCACCACCTTCGCCGTCTGCGGGCCGTGCGTTTTCGGCCACGCCGTTTCCGGCGGCGTGCGGTAGGTCACCGACGACGGCAGCACCATGAAGTGGATGTTGTGACGGCTGTCGCCGGTGTCGCCGCTGGCGTAACTGTTTTCAGCGAAATCATAGGTCGCCGAGGTCACCAGATACTCGCCGTTGTCGCTGAAGTGCGGCGCGTTGATGATCGAGAAGGTAAAGCCCGGCGCGATGCCGGTGGCCGTGCCCGACCCGCTCACG
>NZ_LGYX01000018.1:0-45816 GCF_001264395.1 Pantoea sp. CFSAN033090
TGATAAATTGTTAAAGAGCAGTGCGAACAGTGCGTTAGCGTCCTGTCGCGAGGTGGCGTATATTACGCTTTCCTCCTGCAGAGTCAACCTCTATTTCAGAAGTTTTTCTCCGGCGGCGCAGTCTCCTGTGCCTCCTGACCCGTTTTCCGTTGCCGGTTTGCCGTGTCAGTGGAGGCGCATTATAGGGAACGGCTCAGATAGCGCAAGTGCAAATTGAGACTTTTTTTCTGTTCGTCTGAAATTTGCACAAAAGCGCCGTTTTACCCCTTTTTAATGCGCGCCGGAAGCTCTGCCAGGCTATTAATCACCCAATCTGCTGCTGCTTCACCTTCAGCAGTGACCGGTTTGCCGCTGCGCACCAGTACTTTCATGCCGACACCGGCAGCCTGCCCTGCCAGCATGTCTTCCAGCTTGTCACCCACCATATAAGAAGCGGCCATATCAATATTCAGTTCTTCCTGCGCCGTCAGCAGCATACCCGGCTGAGGCTTGCGGCAGTCACAGGCCTGACGGAACTCTGCTACTGTTGCTTCAGGATGGTGAGGACAGAAATAGATGCCATCAAGATCAACATCGCGATCGGCCAGCGACCAGTCCATCCATTCTGTCAGCCGCATAAAGGTATCTTCAGTAAACATACCGCGCGCGATGCCAGACTGATTGGTCACGACCACCAGCGCAAAACCCATTGCCTTCAGTTGTTGCAGCGCTTCAATCGTGCCGTCAATAAACTGGAAGTCATCGATCTCATGGACATAGCCATTGTCGACATTAAGGGTGCCATCACGATCAAGAAAAATAGCGGGGACTTTATTCGCCACGTAGAAACTCCTGCTGTAAAAATTGCCGATCAGTATCGCATGATTGCTATAAAAGGGAGAATGTCAGATTGAATCACTTCCATTGATTTAGACGTCTGGATGCCTTAACATCCATCCAGCTTTTATACCGAATAAAAGCGACGAGGCTTCCCACACCACGGACAACGCAACACGATAATAAATAACATAATGATTAAACTAGAAAATATTACCAAGGTGTTTCAGCAAGGCACGCGGTCTGTTCCGGCGTTAACGGATGTCAGCCTGCACGTGCCTGCCGGACAGATTTATGGCGTTATCGGTGCTTCCGGTGCCGGTAAAAGTACGTTGATTCGTTGCGTTAACCTGCTGGAGCGCCCTACTTCGGGCCGCGTACTGGTAGACGGTGCTGATTTAACCGCACTCAACGAACGTCAGTTAACTCAGGCGCGCCGCCAGATCGGCATGATCTTCCAGCACTTTAATCTGATGAACTCCCGTACCGTCGCGGGCAACGTTTCTCTTCCACTGGAACTCGGTAATCTCTCCCGCGCTCAGATCACGGCTCGCGTAACTGAGCTGCTGGAACTGGTGGGATTATCAGACAAGCATGATGCCTGGCCCGCCAATCTGTCGGGCGGACAGAAGCAGCGTGTCGCGATTGCCCGCGCCCTGGCCAGCAATCCCAAGGTTCTGCTCTGTGATGAAGCCACCAGCGCACTGGATCCCGCGACGACCCGCTCTATTCTGGAATTGCTTAAAGACATTAACCGCCGGCTTGGGCTGACGATTCTGCTGATCACCCATGAAATGGATGTAGTGAAACGCATCTGCGATCAGGTTGCGGTCATCAGTCACGGTGAGCTGATTGAGAAAGATAGCGTCAGTGAGGTCTTCTCTCATCCTAAGACACCGCTGGCGCAGCAGTTTATTCAGTCTACGCTGCATCTGGATATTCCGGATGATTACCAGCAGCGCCTTTCTGCCACCGCCGCTGAAGGCACCGTGCCCCTGCTGCGACTGGAATTCACCGGTAAATCGGTTGATGCGCCGCTGCTGTCTGAAGCTGCCCGCCGTTACAACGTGAATAACAACATTATCAGTGCCCAGATGGATTACGCCGGTGGCGTGAAGTTCGGCATCATGCTGGCCGAAATGCACGGCACAGAAAGCGATACCCGCGAGGCGATAGCCTGGCTGAAGGAGAATCATGTGAAAGTAGAGGTGTTAGGTTATGTCTGAAGCGATGATGTGGTTGCTGGGACGGGGCGTGTGGGAAACGCTGATGATGACCTTCGTCTCGGGCTTTTTCGGTTTTGTGCTGGGTCTGCCGGTCGGCGTTTTACTCTATGTCACCCGTCCGGGCCAGATTCTGCAGAATCAGGGACTTTATCGCGTGCTCTCCGCGCTGGTGAATATCTTCCGCTCCATTCCTTTCATTATCTTACTGGTCTGGATGATTCCTTTTACTCGCGTAATCGTTGGCACCTCAATCGGACTGCAGGCGGCCATCGTGCCGTTGACCGTAGGCGCGGCACCGTTTATCGCACGTATGGTTGAAAATGCCTTGCTGGAACTGCCAACCGGACTGATTGAAGCGTCACGTGCCATGGGCGCTACGCCAATGCAGATCATCCGTAAGGTTCTGCTGCCGGAAGCGATGCCTGGCCTGGTGAATGCTGCGACCATCACCCTGATTACCCTGGTTGGTTACTCCGCCATGGGTGGCGCGGTGGGTGCCGGTGGTCTGGGCCAGATCGGTTATCAGTATGGTTATATCGGATATAACGCCACTGTGATGAATACGGTATTGGTGTTGTTAGTGGTTTTGGTGTATCTCATTCAATTCTGTGGCGACCGCATCGTGCATGCGGTGTCCCATAAATAAGCCAGCAATATCACATTATTAAGAAGGAAAGGATATGTCTTTCAGATTCAAGAAAATTGCCGCTGTGGGTGCACTGATTGGCGCGATTGCGCTGGCAGGATGCGATCAAAAAGAGAAAGACCCTAACCACATCAAAGTGGGTGTGATTGTCGGTGCTGAGCAGCAGGTTGCTGAAGCAGCGCAGAAAGTTGCCAAAGAGAAATATGGTCTGGACGTTGAGCTGGTCACCTTCAACGATTACGTACTGCCGAATGAAGCGCTGAGCAAAGGCGATATCGACGTCAACGCTTTCCAGCACAAACCGTATCTGGATCAGCAGATCAAAGATCGTGGCTACAAGCTGGTTTCAGTGGGTAACTCCTTCGTCTACCCAATTGCGGGTTATTCGAAAAAGATTAAGTCACTGGATGAGCTGCAGGATGGCGCTCAGGTTGCTATTCCAAACGACCCGACCAACCTGGGCCGTACGCTGCTGCTGCTGCAGAAAGTGGGTCTGATCAAGCTGAAAGATGGCGTGGGCCTGCTGCCAACCTCGCTGGATATCACTGAAAACCCTAAGCATCTGAAAATTGTTGAGCTGGAAGCGCCGCAGCTGCCACGCTCACTGGACGATCAGCAGATCGCGCTGGCGGTTATCAACACTACCTACGCCAGCCAGATTGGCCTGACACCAGCCAAAGATGGTATTTTCGTCGAAGATAAAGATTCACCGTACGTGAACCTGATTGTGGCGCGCGAAGATAATAAAGATGCGGAAAACGTGAAGAAATTTGTCAAGGCTTACCAGTCTGACGAAGTCTACGATGCCGCTAACAAAGTCTTTAACGGCGGCGCGGTTAAAGGCTGGTAATTCAGCTGTTCATCTCCTTAAGGGCGGCGCTATGCCGCCCTTTCTGTTATTGGGTGCCCTGCCCGACTTGTTATTTATTCTTGTCCTTGTTTCAATAACGCCACTTTTTGAAACCTGAGGATGTTGCCATGCGTTTTTTACCGCTCTGCTTGTTAGCATTGATGCTGACAGGGTGTGTTCATGAGTATCACCCGATAAGCAGCGCACCGTCCCGGCCGCAGCAATCCAGTGAACCCACCCGCAAGCCTGTGTCACGACCGGCACCGGTTAAGCTCTATACTGATGCCGCCGATCTGGTCAGCAAGCCGTTCCGCGATCTGGGTGAAGTCTCCGCTGAAGATTGCCAGATGAGTAATCAGAACTCCCCAGCCAACATCGCTACTGCACGTAAACGCCTGCAGATCAAAGCGTCACAGATGAAAGCCAATGCGGTGCTGCTGCATCAGTGTGAAATCGTCACCGGCACGCCAGGCTGCTATCGTCAGGCGGTGTGTCAGGGTTCGGCACTGAAAGTCAGCAATCAATGAGTGAATTCGCCTTTGCGCAAATTGGGGTAATCCGCTCACCGTGGAAGGAGAAGTTTGCCGTGCCGCGCCAGCCAGGGCTGGTGCAGGATGGCGGCGGCGAACTGCACCTGCAGCCACCTTACAATCAGCCGGAAGCGGTGCGTGGACTGGAAGCGTTCAGCCACCTCTGGCTGCTGTTTGTCTTCCATCAGACGATGGAAGGCGGCTGGCGTCCCACGGTTCGCCCTCCCCGACTGGGCGGCAATGCGCGCATAGGTGTATTTGCGACACGTTCAACGTTCCGTCCCAATCCCATTGGCATGTCGCTGGTTGAGCTAAAAGGTATCAGGATTGAAAAACAGCAGGTGATCCTGCAGCTTGGCAGTCTGGATCTGGTCGATGGCACCCCGGTGGTGGATATCAAACCTTATCTGCCCTTTGCCGAAGCATTGCCCCATGCCCAGGCGGGTTTTGCTCAGGCGGCACCTGCGGCTGATATGCCGGTTCGCTTCTCCGCGCTGGCACAACAGCAGCTCCACCAGCAGTCGCGCTATCCCAATCTGGCTCGCTTTATCAGTGAAGTGCTGGCACAGGATCCCCGTCCCGCTTACCGTCAGGGCGAGACACAGGCGCGGGAATATGCGGCCTGGCTGATGGATTTTAATGTACGCTGGCGCATTGACGATGCCGGTACTGAAGTGATCGCCATCGACCCGCGTTAAAACCCGCTTTTGAGCCGGTGATCTCACTGGTACACTAGCCGCCAGCAAAATTCTGTCTGTGACTTTCCGATCAACTGGAACCGTAATCAATGCGTACTACTCAATATCTGCTCTCTACTCAGAAAGAGACGCCTTCCGACGCTGAAGTGATCAGCCACCAGCTGATGCTGCGCGCCGGTATGATCCGCAAACTGGCTTCTGGCTTGTACACCTGGTTACCGACCGGGGTTCGCGTGCTGAAAAAAGTCGAAAACATCGTGCGCGAAGAGATGAACAACGCGGGCGCGGTTGAGATTTTAATGCCGGTTGTGCAGCCCGCCGACCTGTGGCAGGAGAGCGGTCGCTGGGAGGAGTATGGCCCGGAACTGTTACGTATTGCAGATCGCCACGAGCGTCCGTTCGTGCTGGGTCCGACGCATGAAGAGGTGGTCACTGACCTGATCCGCAATGAGCTGAGCTCTTATAAGCAACTGCCGCTCAACCTCTATCAGATCCAGACCAAATTCCGTGATGAAGTCCGTCCGCGCTTTGGCGTGATGCGTTCACGTGAATTCATCATGAAAGATGCTTACTCGTTCCACGTTTCGCAGGAGTCGCTGCAGGAAACGTATGACGCGATGTACCGCGCCTATAGCCAGATCTTCAGCCGTATGGGTCTGGATTTCCGCGCCGTGCAGGCCGACACCGGCTCGATTGGCGGCAGCGCCTCCCATGAGTTCCAGGTTCTGGCGCAGAGCGGTGAAGATGATGTGATCTTCTCTACCGATTCTGATTACGCGGCCAATATTGAGCTGGCCGAAGCCGTCGCACCCGCCGGTGAGCGCGCAGCGCCGTCGCAGGAGATGCAACTGGTCGAGACGCCAGACGCAAAAACCATCGCGGAGCTGGTTGAGCAATTCAATGTGCCTGTTGAAAAAACAGTGAAAACGCTGATTGTTAAAGGTGCTGAAGAGAGCGGCCACGCGCTGGTTGCCCTGCTGGTACGCGGCGATCATCAGCTTAATGAGATCAAAGCGGAGAAGTCAGAGATCGTTGCGTCACCGCTGGTGTTCGCGACCGAAGAAGAGATTCGCGCTGCAGTGGGTGCCGGACCGGGTTCAATCGGCCCGGTTGGTCTGCAGATGCCTGTGATTGCTGACCGTACCGTGGCGAAGATGAGCGACTTCAGCGCCGGTGCCAACGTCGATGGTAAGCACTACTTCGGCATTAACTGGGAGCGCGATCTGCCACTGGCCAGCGTTGCGGATATCCGTAACGTGGTCGAAGGCGATTTAAGCCCGGATGGTAAAGGCACGCTGCAGATTAAGCGCGGCATCGAAGTCGGTCATATTTTCCAGCTCGGCACCAAGTATTCTGACGCGCTGAAAGCGTCTGTTCAGGGCGAAGATGGCCGCAATCAGGTGATGAGCATGGGCTGCTACGGCATCGGCATCACCCGCGTTGTTGCGGCAGCCATTGAGCAGAACCATGACGACCGCGGCATTATCTGGCCAGCCGCACTGGCACCTTTCGAAGTTGCGATTCTGCCAATGAATATGCAGAAATCGTTCCGGGTTAAAGAGCTGGCGGAAGAGCTGTATGCCACCCTGCGTGCTAAAGGCGTTGAGGTTATTCTGGATGACCGTAAAGAGCGTCCGGGCGTGATGTTCGCTGATATGGAACTGATCGGTGTGCCACACACCATCGTCATTGGTGACCGCAATCTCGATAATCAGGAGATTGAGTACAAATCACGTCGTGCCGGTGAGAAGCAGATGATTAAGCAGGATGAAATTGTTGAATTCCTGCTGAAGGCTCTGAATAAGTAAGTTCTTAGCGTTAATCAAAGCGGGCTGAATCTGGCCGCAACAGATGAGCTCAACACGAAGGGAACCGGGTCAGGAGAGGAAAGCGTCCCGCGCCAGGGACGGTGCGGGCCGAGCGGCCATGGATGGCGTTAGCGACTTTCCGATCTGACCCCGTTCCCTGAGCAGGCTCGATCTCTTCTCCGCTCGCCCCTGACGTTGTAAGTACTCAAACGCCCCGCCTGCGGGGCGTTTTTTATTGCACCTTGCCGCGCATCGATTTAGTTGAACTGCGGCGGGCTTTTCCTTCCAGACGGCGCTCTTTTGAGGCGCGGGTCGGCCGCGTGGCGCGCCGGGCTTTTTCCACGGTACTCAGCTCCTGGATCAGATTAACCAGACGTTGCAGCGCCGCTTCACGATTCATCTCCTGACTGCGATACTCCTGCGCCTTGATCACTACAACGCCATCACCGGTAATCAAATGATGAGTGGCGGTGAGCAGCCGCTCTTTATAAAACGCGGGCAGTGAAGAGGCAGCAATATCGAAGCGCAGATGAATGGCGGTGCTGGCTTTATTGACATGTTGTCCGCCTGCGCCCTGAGCACGAATCGCCGTCAGCTCGATCTCACTTTCCGGAATCTCAACCGAACGGGATAGCATAATCATAAGCTCGCTCCCCACACCTTAACCACGTTGACCTCCGATAACCTGTTCATCAAATTAACCTTTTGTGCTCTGATTTATTCCGCCTCAGACAGCGGAATCTGTCACTTTAGCAGTGATTCGCGCACTGTTCCTGCTTTACGCAGGCTGATTTCCTCTAAATGGCTATGATATAGTCGCCAGTTAACCAGAGTATTTACGCTCTGCCGAGGAGGGCCACGTGCAAAATTATTGTGAGTTAGTTCGCCGGAAGTATGCCGAAATCGGCAGCGGGGATTTAGGTTACATACCGGATGCGATTGGCTGCGCATTGAAGGCACTTAATGATGTTGCCGCAAATACTGAGCTAAACTCTTCTGTCAGGGAACAGGCGGCCTACGCCGCTGCTAACTTATTGGTGAGCGACTATGTTGATAAATGAAGCGTACCAACCTATCAATTGCGATGATTACGATAATCTGGAACTCGCCTGCCAGAACAACTGGATGCTGTCGCTGGAAATGAAAGATGGCGAGCAGCTTAAGGCAAAAGCCAAAGAGATCTTTTCACGTAAGAACGTTGAATATCTGGCTATCGATCTTTCCGGTGAACATCGCGAATTACGTCTCGACCATATCGCCAGCTTCACCCATCCCGAGTTGGGTACGGTGGTTGTCAGCGCAGAGTAACCTACGCATTCAGGGCGGGACCTTTCCGCCCTGTTAAACTTCAGGGCTGCAACGAACTGTAGTACGCCGCTAAATCCGCCATATCGCTGTCACTCAATCCCGCCACAAACGCCTTCATGACTTCAGCCTGCCCGCCATTGCGTTCGCCCTTTTTATAGGCCTGCAGCGCATGTTCCAGATAAGGTGCGTGCTGCCCGGCCAGGTCAGGATAGAGCGGCACCGCCGCTTTTCCTGCTGCGCCATGACAGGCCATGCAACTGCCCGCTTTCTGTGCGCCGCGCTGCGCATCACCCGCTGCCCATGCCGGTAACACGGTGACCGCTAAACAGGCGATAAGCCACTGTTTCATTATTGTTGTTCTCCTGCGCCGGATGCCCCGTCCCAGACTATCTGCCAGCCCTGCTGATCAGGGGCCGCGCCATCACGGGTGACAAAGAGAGTCGGAACGCAGACCAGCGTCTGGTTATAAAAAATTAACGGCAGCCGTTCACGCTGCCACGGCGGTATCTGCAACTCCTGCCACAGTTTTTTCATTTCCCTTCCGCCACGACGGCCCACCAGATGGACATGACCCTGTGCGTGAAACCGCACGCTGACCTGCTCATCCGGCTCAGGATAGCGCAACAGACTCTGCGACTGGCTGGCACGCAGCGTGCCAAGATTCTGCGGTAACGCCAGCGGCTGGCAGAGATCGGGCCATGCCAGCTCGGTGTCGCGCAGTGAACTGAACAACGGCAGCCAGTAGAGCTGCTGACGGTAACGACGAAGTTCAGCCTGACCGAATCGCAGCCGGGGCTGCGCATCCTCCCGGCTCGCCATCACTTCGTCGTGGATGCGTTTCAGCGCTTCACGGGACGGCATCGCCCCACCCTGTCCGGCGATCCAGCGCCGCAATAAGGCATTAGCACGCAGCTCACTCATGGCCATTAAGGGTGGAAAGTGCAGGCTGCCATCAGGCTGGATCAGCTCTGCCAGTTGCCCGGTGAGCAGTTCATCCAGCAACTGCTCCTGCTCACTGCATAACGCCGCACTACGGGCCGTTGCCTCGGCAAAATGGGGCCAGCGCTGGTAAAGCTCAGGCAGCAGCCGCTGACGCAGAAAGTTGCGGTCGTAGCGAAGATCCTGATTGCTCTCATCTTCAATCCACGCCAGCTGATGCGCGTCGGCATAGGCTTCAAGCGACTGTCGCGTCTGATTCAGCAGCGGACGCACCAGCTGATGAGAACCCAGCGTGCGTGTCGCGGGCATCGCTGCCAGCCCGGCGGGACCACTGCCGCGCTTCAGCGCCAGCAGGAATGTTTCGCACTGATCGTCGAGGTGCTGCGCTGTGAGTAACACTTCGCCCGGCTGCAGTGCCGCACTCAGCGCCTGATAACGGGCAGTGCGGGCGGCTGCTTCAATGCCGTTTTCCCTGCCATCAACGTTAACGCGGAGCACTTCACAGGGCAGCTGCCACTGCGCGCAAATCGTCTGGCAATGGGTTGCCCAGCGATCGGCATTCGGGCTAAGCCCATGGTGAACATGCAGTGCCCGCAGGCGCAACTGAGGATGCTGCTGCTGCCAGCCGCGAAGCTGATGCAGCAGCACGGTTGAATCCAGTCCACCGCTGAATGCGACCACCAGGGCGGCATCAGGTTGCAAAAGGTTGTCAAAAGCGGGCAAAGACATGGCAGAATCCAGAAAATCGGGCCACTGAATGTCGCCCGCTGAGCGCGCTATTTTACGCCTGATAAAGCTCCAGCGGCAAACCATCCGGATCGGCAAAGAAAGTGCATTGTTTACCGGTCAGGTCATCAATGCGAATCGGTTCGCAGATAACGCCTTTATCGGCCAGCGTCGCGACGGCAGCGGCAACATCCGGCACGGTAAAGGCCAGATGACGCAGGCCACACGCTTCAGGATGACTGACCCGCGCCGGCGGCTCAGGAAAAGAGAACAGCTCAATGGTGTAGCGATCCTGTAGGGCAAGGTCGCCTTTCCAGGAGTCCCGCGCTTCGCGGTAATATTCGCCCATCAGACGGAAACCCAGTACGTCACAATAGAATGCTTTGCTGCGCTGATAGTCAGAGGCGATGATGGCGATGTGGTGAATAGCGGTTAACTGCAACATGTTCAATTCCCTGATTCGGGCAGGCTGTCCGCAGACACCCTGCCGCTGATAGTCGTTTAAAGGTTTATGCGAGGTCGTTTTTCAGCACGCGGACGCGATACTCGCCCTCTTCGGTCAGGCTGGCGCCGTGAATATCCGTTTCGAAGCCCGGATAATGCCGTCCAATGCTGCACAGCATCAGCAGAAAATCGAGCACCGCGCGGCTCTTCTCAGTAATCATCTCGCCTGGCATCACCAGTGGAACGCCTGGCGGATAAGGCAGAATCATATTGGCCGACACCCGCCCGACCAGTTCGCTGAGATCCACCGTTTCGATGTTGCCCTTCACCTGCTGCTGAAATGCCTGATGCGGCGTCATCTTCATTTCGGGCAGGACATCAAATGCCTGCAGCATCAGACGCGGCAGATCGTGATGGCGGATCAGCTGATGGATCCCCTGCGCCAGTGTCTGAATGCGCATATTGCGATAGAAGTCAGGATCTTCGGCATAGAGATCCGGCAGCATGTTTTTCACCCGCAGATTGAGATCGTAGGCGCGTTTGAACTCGGTCAGACCGCGCAGCACGCTCATTGCTTTGGTTTTGTCGATGCCGATGCTGAACAGGAACAGCAGGTTATAGGGACCGGTTTTCTCCACCACGATGCCGCGCTCATCCAGAAACTTCGCCACTAGCGCCGCCGGGATCCCCTCTTCCGCCATCTTTCCCAGTTCGCTCATGCCCGGCGTCAGAATGGTGACCTTGATCGGATCCAGGTACATGTGATCGCGATCGGCCTGAGTAAATCCGTGCCACTCTTCGTCGCCAGGCTGGATCGGCCAGCATTGCGCTTCATCAACCTCTTCCGGCTGCCAGATATCAAAGAACCAGCTGTCAGACTCTTCGCGCAGGCGCTGGATCTCCCGACGGAAGTGCAGCGCGCGCTCCACCGAGCGATTGATCAGTCGTTTACCGGGATTGCCACGCAGCATGGCAGCAGCAGTTTCAATAGAGGAGACGATGGCGTAATTGGGCGAGGTGGTGGTGTGCATCATGTAGGCTTCGTTAAACGTCTGTTCGTCGTAGTCGCCCTTAATGTGAATCATTGATGCCTGCGAAAACGCCGCCAGCAGTTTGTGGGTCGATTGCGTCTCATACACCACTTTTCCCGGGATGCGGTCGCCACTCATGCCACTTTTACCGGCGTAGATCGGATGGAAATTAGTGTAAGGCACCCAGGCTGAATCGAAATGAATCGACGGTACATCCAGTGTCTCTTTGATGTACTGGGTATTGTAGAGCAGCCCATCATAGGTGGAGTTGGTGATCACCGCATGAACCGGCCACGTGGCACGGTCGGTGGCAGCCACCTTGAGCGAAATACTCTCGCGGGTGAACTCCTGCTTCGGGATACCGCCGAGAATACCCAACGCATTGCGGGTCGGCTTCAGCCAGATGGGGATAAGATCGCTCATCATCAGCAGATGGGTCAGTGACTTGTGGCAGTTGCGATCGATCAGCACGGTGCTGCCCGCCGGTGCGGCATACATGCCGACAATTTTGTTCGACGTTGAGGTCCCGTTGGTCACCATGTAACTCTGCTCGGCACCAAAAGTGCGTGCAATGTACTCCTCCGCTTCAAGGTGCGGACCGGTGTGATCAAGCAGCGAACCCAGTTCGGTAACGGAAATTGAGATGTCCGATTTCAGGGTATTGGCCCCGAAGAAATCGTAGAACAGGCAGCCCACCGGGCTCTTCTGAAACGCGGTACCCGCCATATGGCCCGGCGTGCAGAAGGTGTACTTGCCCTCTTTCACATAGGTGAACAACGCTTTGGTCAGCGGCGGCGTAATGTGGTCGAGATAGTCATCGGTATATTGCCGGATGTGCAGCGCGATATCGTCGGCGGCATTCAGCGCGTACTCAAAAAAGTGCAGCGGCATGCGCATCTCATTGACGCTGATGTCCATCTGCGAGTGGGTGTTGATAAAGGCGTACAGCGGCAGGTATTCGTTGAGCTGATTAATCTCACCGCAGAGTTCCGGACTGTTGTGCGCGTCCCAGTCGAAGATGACGCCGCTGATACGCGGATTGTGCTCGATCAGTTTCAGCAGATCGTCACTGTTTTTCGGGTAAAGCAGCCTGAAGCCTTGCAGATTTAACGCCGCGTCGAGTTCGCGTAACGGTTCATCTTTATAAAACACGCCGTGCGCGCCCATGATCGCCAGAATATTCAATGCCCATCTCCCTGATTATTGTGGAACCGGACAAGCATAACCGCTAACCCGCGGAAGGTGTAGCAAGGCGGCTATCGGATGGCGCTGAAAGAGAGGGGAATAGCGTTCGGAGATAAACCGGCGGTATAAAAAAAGCGGACCGGAGTCCGCTTTTATGGATGGGGCTAAATCAGGCGTAGCCGTAGCTCATCAGGCGCTGATAACGACGATCCAGCAGCTCTTCAGTGCTAAATCCATCGAGATCGGCCAGATCGGCCAGCAGCTGCTGCTTCAGTGACTGCGCCATATCAACCGGACGGCGATGCGCGCCACCCAGCGGCTCAGGGATCACCGAGTCAATCAGCTTCAGCTCTTTCAGACGGTGAGCGGTAATGCCCATCGCTTCAGCGGCCAGCGGCGCTTTGTCAGCGCTTTTCCACAGAATGGATGCACAGCCTTCCGGCGAGATCACTGAATAGGTGCTGTACTGCAGCATATTCACTTTGTCGCCCACGCCAATCGCCAGCGCACCACCTGAACCACCCTCACCGATGACCGTACAGATCACCGGTACTTTCAGGCCAGACATTTCACGCAGGTTGCGGGCAATCGCTTCAGACTGCCCACGCTCTTCCGCGCCCACACCCGGATAGGCACCCGGTGTGTCGATGAAGGTGATGATTGGCATTTTGAAACGCTCAGCCATCTCCATCAGGCGCAGCGCTTTGCGATAGCCTTCCGGTGCTGGCATGCCGAAGTTACGGCGAATTTTCTCTTTGGTTTCACGGCCTTTCTGGTGCCCGATGATCATCACCGGACGTCCATCAAGACGTGCAATCCCGCCCACAATCGCTTTGTCATCGGCATAAGCACGGTCGCCCGCCAGCTCATCGAAATCGTCGAAGGCGTTGCGCACGTAGTCAAAGGTGTAAGGGCGCAAAGGATGACGCGCCAGCTGAGCGATTTGCCATGCGCCCAAATCGGCGAAGATCTTACGGGTCAGCTCAACGCTTTTCTCACGCAGACGCTGAACTTCTTCATCCAGATTAACGTGTTTATCATCCTGACGACCAATTGAGGTCAGCGAATCGATCTTCGCTTCCAGTTCTGCAATTGGCTGTTCAAAATCCAGGTAATTAAGACTCATAATGTTCCTGTTCTAGTCAAACTCCAGTTCCACCTGCTCCGATCCAATCAACGAGCGCAGATCGTTAAGTAAACGATCGCTGGGCGAAATTCGCCACGCTGCACCAAAGCGCAGCTTCGCTCGCGCGTCGGCTCTCTGATAGTAGAGATGCACCGGAATAGTCCCTGATCGATGAGGTTCCAGAGACTGACGGAGTCGGTTTAATAGCTGGTCATCAATTTGCCTGTCCGTCAGCGAGATAGCAAGTCCGCGCGCGTATTTTTCGCGAGCTTCGTCGATGTCCATGACTTCACGAGCGGTCATTTTAAGGCCACCACTGAAGTCATCAAAGCTGACCTGTCCGCTGACGATCAGAATTCGGTCTTTCTCCAGCAACTGCTGGTATTTATCTAACGCATCGGTAAATAACATCACCTCAAGACGACCGGAGCGATCGTCCAGAGTACAGATACCAATTCGGTTGCCGCGTTTGGTGACCATTACCCGTGCCGCGATCACCAGACCGGCCGCCACGGTAATTTTACCCCGATCGGTAGGATGCATATCTTTCAGCCGCACCCCGCCAACGTAACGCTCAATTTCTTTCAGGTACTGATTAATCGGGTGGCCGGTAAGGTAAAGCCCCAGCGTTTCCCGTTCGCCATCCAGCTGCACCTGCTCAGGCCACGGCGTGACGCTGGCGTACGATTTCTCAACCTGTTCCGGCTCTTCCGCCAGTACGCCAAACATATCAGCCTGGCCAATCGCTTCCGCTTTCGCGTGCTGATCGGCCGCTTTTAACGCGTCACTGAGTGAACTCATCAGCGCAGCACGATGCGGTCCAAGGCGATCAAAGGCCCCGGACATGATCAATTTTTCCATTACCCGACGGTTGATCTTTTTGGTGTCGGTACGGGCGCAGAGATCAAATAACTCGCGGAAATAACCGCCTTCGTTACGGGCGTCGATGATCGCTTCGATCGGGCCTTCACCGACGCCTTTGATCGCGCCGATACCGTAAACGATCTCGCCCGCGTCATTAACATGGAACTGATAGAGACCGGAGTTGATATCAGGCGGCAGGACTTTCAGTCCCATCCGCCAGCACTCATCGACCAGGCCAACCACTTTCTCGGTGTTATCCATATCGGCGGTCATGACCGCAGCCATAAACTCAGCCGGATAGTGCGCCTTCAGCCACAACGTCTGGTAGGAGACGAGTGCGTAGGCCGCAGAGTGTGACTTGTTAAAGCCATAACCTGCAAATTTTTCTACCAGATCGAAGATCTTCATCGACAGTTCCCCGTCGATGCCCATACTTTCAGCACCGTCGCGGAATACAGAACGCTGTTTGGCCATCTCCTCGGGTTTCTTTTTACCCATGGCGCGACGCAGCATATCCGCACCGCCCAGCGTGTAACCGGAGAGAACCTGGGCGATCTGCATCACCTGTTCCTGATAGAGGATGATGCCGTAGGTCGGTTCCAGCACCGGTTTCAGGCTCTCGTGCTGCCACTGAATGTCGGGATAGGAGATCGCTTCACGGCCATGCTTACGGTCAATGAAGTTATCCACCATGCCGGACTGCAGTGGGCCAGGACGGAACAGCGCCACCAGTGCGATCATATCTTCGAAGCAGTCGGGCTTCAGACGCTTAATCAGATCTTTCATGCCGCGCGATTCAAGCTGGAACACCGCGGTGGTTTCCGAGCGCTGCAGCATATCGAAGCTTTTCTTATCATCCAGCGGGATAGAGGCGATATCGATCGGCTCCAGCCCCTGCTTTTCCCGGCGCGGGTTGATCATCTTCAGCGCCCAGTCGATGATGGTCAGCGTACGCAGACCCAGGAAGTCGAACTTCACCAGGCCGGCATATTCCACATCATTTTTATCGAACTGAGTCACCGGGAACTGCCCATGCTCATCGCAATAGAGCGGCGCAAAATCGGTGATCTTCGTTGGCGCAATGACCACGCCGCCCGCATGTTTACCGGCGTTACGCGTGACCCCTTCCAGCTTGCGCGCCATGTCGATCAGCGCTTTAACCTCTTCGTCCGCGTCATACATGGCGGGAAGCTGCGGTTCAGCAATAAAAGCTTTTTCCAGCGTCATGCCGGGATCGGGCGGGATCAGTTTTGAAATGCGGTCAACGAAGCCGTAAGGATGTCCCAGCACGCGGCCCACATCGCGAATGACCGCTTTCGCCGCCATGGTGCCGAAGGTAATAATCTGGGAAACCGCTTCACGTCCGTACATATCTGCAACGTGTTCGATCACCTGATCGCGCTTCTCCATGCAGAAGTCGACGTCGAAATCGGGCATCGAGACGCGTTCCGGGTTCAGGAAGCGTTCGAACAGCAGGTCAAATTCCAGCGGATCGATATCGGTGATTTTCAGCGCATAGGCCACCAGCGAACCGGCACCGGAACCACGCCCCGGCCCGACCGGCACGCCGTTGTCCTTGGACCACTGGATGAACTCCATTACGATCAGGAAGTAGCCGGGGAAACCCATCTGGTTAATAACGTTGAGTTCAATCTCCAGACGTTCATCATATTCCGGGCGTTTCTCAAGGCGTTCGGCTTCGTCCGGGAACAGGAACTCGAGACGCTCTTCCAGACCCTCACGGGATTTCACCACCAGATAATCTTCGGTGGTCATGTCACCGGTCGGGAACTGCGGCAGGAAGTACTCGCCCAGTCGGACCGTGACGTTACAACGCTTAGCAATCTCTACGCTGTTTTCCAGCGCTTCCGGGATGTCCGAGAAGAGCTCGCACATCTCCTCTTCGCTGCGCATATATTGCTGAGGACTGTAGTTACGCGGACGCTTGGGATCATCCAGCGTATAGCCGTCATGAATGGCAACGCGAATTTCGTGCGCATCGAAATCTTCTGCATTGATAAAGCAGACTTCATTGGTGGCAACCACCGGTATTCCCTCTGCAATCGCCAGTTCAACGGCCGCATGCAGATAGCTCTCTTCGTCCTGACGGCCGGTACGAATCAGCTCCAGGTAGTAGCGATCGGGGAAATGTTGCTGGTAAAACGACAGGCATTGCGAAACCAGGGCATTGTTGCCGCGCAGCAGGCTGCGACCCACATCGCCGCGCCGTCCGCCCGACAGCAGGATTAATCCTTCCTGCAATTCAATCAGCCAGTCGCGGTCGATGATCGGTCCGTCCACGCCATACCCACGCTGATAGGCACGGGAGATCAGTAGCGTCAGGTTCTGATATCCGGTATTACTGGACGCCAGCACGGTAAGCTGTGTCAGTTCATCCCCCATCAGCTCACTGGCAACGTTGAAATCGGCACCAATGACCGGCTTTATCCCTGCGCTATGTGCGCCACCGTAAAATTTCACCAGGCCACAGAGGTTAGTGAAGTCGGTAATCGCGATAGCCGGCATGCCAAGGGCAGCCGCCTTCTTGATTAACGGCCCGGTTTTCGCCAGGCCATCAATCATCGAATAGTCACTGTGGACACGCAGATGTATAAAACGGGGTTCAGCCATATCAGTTTCCGGTTAAAACAGCGTCAGGCTATTAAAGCGTAAGGGTCTGGCGTGCAGCCAGTACTTCAGCATCGAGCAGCGCATTGCGTACGGGCGCAAAACTGCGACGGTGGTGCGGCGTGACGCCATACTGCGTCAGTTTTTCCATATGCAGCGCCGTCGGATAACCTTTGTGCTGCGCAAAACCATACTGCGGGAACAGCAGATCGAGTTCGGTCATCTCCTGGTCACGCGACACTTTGGCGATGATCGATGCTGCACTGATTTCGGCAACCAGACTATCCCCTTTAACTACCGCCTGTGAAGGCATTGGCAGTGCCGGGCAACGATTACCATCAATCAGCACATAATCGGGCTGAATGCCGAGGCCAGCTACGGCGCGCTGCATCGCCAGCATAGTGGCATGCAGAATGTTGAGCTGATCGATCTCTTCAGGCTCTGCGCGTCCCAGACTCCATGCCAGCGCTTTCTCTTTGATTTCGTCATACAACGCGAGGCGACGCTTTTCAGACAGTTTCTTCGAGTCGGCCAGGCCGGTAATCGGGTTTGCCGGATCGAGGATCACCGCGGCAGTAACGACCGCGCCAACCAGCGGACCGCGGCCCACTTCGTCCACACCGGCAATCAGTCTGGCGACAGGATAGATAAAATCAGGCATTCACCAGCTCCAGTACCGCATCCGCTGCCTGCTCATCGGCGTTCCAGCGGATCTGTTGATGTAATTCATGAAACGTCTGCAGGAGTGTTTCTCGCTCAGGCCCGGCATGCAGCAGCGGATCTAACGCTGCGGCTAGGGCTTCAGGCTGACACTCATCCTGCAGTAACTCTTTGACCAGCTCACGCCCTGCCAGCAGGTTTGGCAGCGAGACGTAAGGGGTTTTGACCAGCCGTTTTGCCAGCCAGAAGGTGGCCGGCTTCATGCGATAACCGACGACCATCGGGCATTTTGCCAGCATGCACTCCAGTGCGGCAGTGCCTGACGCCAGGAGTGCGGCATCGCTCGCAATCATCGCCTCACGTCCCTGACCATCAAGCAGATGCATCGGCAGTTCGGGGGCGGTTTCGGCTTTAATCTTCTCAAACTGTTCGCGGCGACGGGCGTTGACCAGCGGCACCACGATTTCCAGCGCCGGATAGTGACGACGCAGCAACTGAGCGGTTTTCAGAAAATCGGCGCTGAGCATTTCCACTTCCGCACCCCGGCTGCCGGGCAGCAAGGCCAGGCAGAGCGCATCATCGGCAATGCCCAGATGACGGCGTGCAGCCAGCTTATCGGGTTGCAGCGGCATGGCATCCGCCATGGTGTGACCGATAAAACGACAGGGAACGTTATAGCGATCGTAGAAAGCTTTTTCAAACGGCAGGAACGCCAGCACCAGGTCGGTGTTACGACCAATCTTAAAGACACGTTTTTGCCGCCATGCCCACACCGAGGGGCTGACATAGTGGATAGTGCGAATGCCAGTGCGTTTAAGATTGCCTTCCAGCGTGATATTGAAATCGGGCGCATCAATCCCGACAAAGACATCGGGTCGGAGTTCGGTAAAACGCCGGGTGAGATCGCGACGGATTGTCAGCAGGCGTCGCAGGCGACCGAGCACCTCGACAATGCCCATCACCGCCAGCTCTTCCATCTCATACCAGGCTTCACACCCTTCAGCCTGCATCAGGGGACCCGCCACGCCGACAAAGCGTGCATCCGGATGACGGGCTTTCAGGGCACGGATCAGACCTGCACCAAGAATATCGCCGGAGGTTTCTCCGGCGACCAGGGCAATCGTTAAGGGACGCGCTGACATGGATTAACGAATTAATCCACGGGTTGAACGGGTGAAGAAATCGTAGAAAGGTTGCACTTCGCTGTGCTGCTGTGCGATGGCTTCGATCTCCGGTTTCACTTCCTCAAGCGTTCTGCCACTGCGATAGAGCAACTTGTAGGCGTTGCGGATAGCGTGCAACGACTCTTTGCTGAAGCCACGACGCTTGAGACCTTCGATATTGATCCCGAACGGCGTAGCGTGGTTGCCCTGCGCAATAACGTAAGGCGGCACATCCTGCGCCACGCCCGAACAGCCGCCAACCATCACGTGAGCACCGATGATGCACCACTGATGTACCGCTGTCATGCCGCCAATAATGGCGAAATCATCGACCGTCACGTGACCACCCAGGGTGGCGTTGTTGGCGAAGATACAGCGGTTGCCAATCACGCAGTCATGCGCGATGTGAGCATTAACCATCAGCAGATTATCGCTGCCCACTGTGGTGACCTGGCCACCCTGCGTGGTGCCGCGATGAATCGTCACGCTTTCACGGATGCGGTTACGATCACCGATCTCAACCCGTGTTGGCTCACCGGCATATTTCAGATCCTGATTCACTTCGCCAATTGAGGCGAACTGATAAATCTGATTATCTTTTCCGATGCGCGTGTGGCCGTTCACCACAACATGTGACTTCAGTACCGTTCCTTCACCGATCTCAACATTCGCACCAATAAAGCAAAACGGGCCAATGTGAACGCGGGCGCCAATAATAGCGCCCTCTTCGATGACAGAACTGGGATGGATAGTGGCTGTTGGATCAATCACGAATTATGCCTCCCGGCTGCGGGCACACATCATGGTCGCTTCACAAACGATTTTACCGTCGACAGTCGCCACGCCTTTAAAGCGGGTCAGACCACGGCGGGTTTTCTCGAAAGTGACTTCCATGATCATTTGGTCGCCTGGTACCACAGGGCGCTTGAAACGGGCACTGTCGATACCGGCAAAGTAGTAGAGTTCGCCTGGCTCCAGTTTACCTACGCTTTTAAACGCCAGAATACCGGTAGCCTGCGCCATCGCTTCCAGGATCAGAACGCCAGGAAAAATCGGTTTACCAGGGAAGTGCCCCTGGAAAAACGGTTCATTAACAGAAACGTTCTTCACTGCACGCAGGTATTTGTGCTCTTCAAATTCCAGCACGCGGTCTACCAGCAGAAACGGATAGCGGTGCGGCAGCAGCTCTAAAATCTCTTCAATTTTCAGAGTATGAGTTTCAGTAGTCAAAATACTCTTCCTGTCCTAAAAATCTGATGACATCAATAACACGGCCTGCACAGATCAAAATGATCTTCCGCAGGCCGCAAATAGGTTCTGTGGCGCCGGGCTTCCCTGCTTAACATTTTTATTATGAAAGCCGGTCAGTTTTGGGATGGCGGTTAGTCGTCTTTGCCGACCTTGCGCTCGATGGCTTTTAAGCGTTTGCTCATGTCATCGATGTTCATCACCAGCGCTGCAGTTTTGCGCCAGGTTTTGTTGGGTTGCAGCGGAATGCCTGATGAATAGACACCAGGCTCTGTGATAGGACGCATGACCATACCCATACCGGTCACCGTTACTTTGTCACAGATTTCCATATGGCCGTTAATGACGCTGGCACCGCCAATCATACAGTAACGCCCAATTTTCAAACTACCCGCCATGATCACACCGCCTGCAACCGCAGTATTGTCGCCAATAACTACGTTGTGAGCGATCTGGCACTGGTTGTCTATGATAACACCATTGCCGATCAGAGTGTTATCCAGCGCACCGCGATCGATAGTGGTGCAGGCACCTATTTCTACGCGATCACCGATTATCACCGCGCCTAACTGCGGGATTTTCACCCAGTTACCACGATCGTTGGCATAGCCGAAACCATCAGAACCAATGACGGTACCTGACTGAATCAGGCAATCCTGACCGATTTCAATTTCGTGATAAACAGAGACATTGGCCCAGAGACGGGTACCGCTGCCGATACGGGTTTTTTTGCCAACAAAACATCCTGCACCAATGACCACGTTATCGCCCAGCTCAACATCCGCTTCGATCACCGCATTGGCGCCAATGGCGACGTTGCTGCCGAGTCGGGCTGAGGGATCGATCACTGCACTGGGGGCAATATTTTGCGCTGGCTGTGGCGTGGTATCGAGTATTTGTGCCATACGCGCATAGGTCAGGTAGGGATCTTTGACCACCAGCGCTGCGGTATTGCACCACTCCAGATCCGCTTCCGTCAGCACCACGGCTGAGGCCTTAATCAGGGCGAGTTGCTCGCGGTAACGGCTGTTTGCAAGAAAAGTGATTTGGCCAGTTGTGGCGGATTGCATAGAAGCAATGCCGGAGATGACGATATCGCCATCTCCGTGCAATTCTGCATCCAACTGCTGGGCTAAATCAGCCAGTCGAATAGATGACATGAATTATTTAACCTGTTTCAGCACGTCAGCAGTAATGTCTTTTGCGTTTGACGCATAAGCCACCGCGTTAGCGTCGATCACGACGTCGTAACCATCGCTGTCAGCGACTTTCTTCACGGCATCCTGAATACGGCTCAGCAGCTTGTTACGCTCTTCCATCTGACGACGGCGATTATCCTGCTCAAAAGACTGGGCTTTTGTAGAGAAAGCTTCACGCTGAGACATGACATCTTTTTCCATACGGCTGCGTTCGCTCGCCTTCATGGTAGAACCGTCACGCTGCAGACGCTGCATTTTGGTTTGCAGATCGCGCTCCTGGCTCTGCAACTCAGTTGCACGGCCTTTGAACTCGTTTTCCAGCTGTTTAGCAACAGTCGCACGTTGCGGTAACTGTTGGAAAATGCTGGACACGTTTACCACTGCAATTTTGTCGGCAGCCTGAACACCAGCGGAGACCGCTAAAGCAAGACCCAGACCTGCGGCACACAACAACTTTTTCACTATAAACTCCTTACCATCAACGTTTGTGTCAGCGACACAGTGTTTGCCCCGGAACAGCAACAGGTGCTGTCCGGCAGCAATACTTCAGCTATGCATCCATGCTCAGAACATTACCAGGTTTTACCAATGTTAAACTGGAACTGCTCTGACTTGTCTCCATCGACTTTCTTCATCGGCTGGGCGTAAGAGAACACCAGCGGGCCGAGCGGTGACATCCACTGTAGCGCAACACCGCTGGATACACGGATATTGTTTGGATCGCTGTAGTCAGGAATGCCCGCCGCACGCGTTTCCGCGGTATTTTCCCAATGGGTATCCCACGCTGTACCGGCATCGACAAACACCGAGGTACGAACCGAGTTAGCATACTTCTCGCTCAGGAACGGCGTTGGCGTAATCAGCTCAAGGCTGGCAATCGCCATGGCGTTACCGCCCACCGCATCGTCAGACTTACAGACGCCATTTGGATCGGCGATTCGGCAGTTCGACGAGTTGTTATTTAAGTAGGCTGCTTTCGGTCCAATGGTGTTGGACTGGAAGCCGCGCACGGTGCTTGAACCACCGGCGTAGAAGTTCTCGTAGAACGGCATCTCTTTGCCGTCGAGACCATCGCCATAACCTACGCGACCACGGCCTAACAGCACCCAGGTACGATCCTGGTTAATCGGCACATACTGCTGAGTATCCAGCGTGGCCTTATAGAAGCTGTTATCCGAGCCCGGAATCGTCACCTTACCGTTCAGGTTGGTACGGTTACCGGACGTCGGGAAGAAGCCGCGGTCCAGGGTGTTATAAGTCCAGCCGTAGTTAAAGGTGAAGTCATCTGCTGAGAAATCACCTTCATCATTGAGCTGCTGCGGCTTGCCGACCGAGTCAAGATAACGCCACATCGCCACCTGAGGCTGCATGTTTGACAGGTCATTGTGGACATAGCCCAGACCGACACGAAGGGTGTTGTTTTCGTTAACCGGGAAGCCAAGCGTGCCATCCAGACCATAACTTTTGTTGGTATAGTCAGAAAGGTCCGCGTTATCTGCTTTAAAGTCGTTGTAGAACAGACGACCACCCAGACTGACACCATCAACGGTGAAGTAAGGGTCAGTCAGCGAGAATTCAGCATAGGTCTGGTAATCGTTCTTGGTCCCGCTGATGCCCACGGTATTACCGGTGCCCAGCCAGTTATCCTGCGTGACACCGACCTGGAAGCTCACACCACTTTCGGTGCCGTAGCCGACGCCGAAGTTAAAGGTACCGGTGTTACGCTCTTTAACCTTGTAGACCACGTCAACCTGGTCCGGCGAACCTGGCACACGCTGAGTATCCACATCAACGGTTTCAAAGTAACCGGTACGGTTCAGACGCTCTTTACCCTGTTCAACCAGATCGCTGCCCAGCCACGCGCCTTCCATCTGACGCATTTCGCGACGTAACACGGAGTCTTTCGACGTGTCATTGCCTTCGAAACGGACGTTACGGACATAATAACGGTTACCCGCATCCACATTAATATGCAGTTTTACGGTTTTGTCGGCGTCGTTGATTTCTGGCTGTGTTGCCACGCGCGGATAGGCATAGCCGTAGCGGCCCAGCAGTTTCTTGATGTCATCTTCCATTTTCGTGACTTTGGCGCCGTTATAAAGCTCGCCCGCCGGAATCTTGGTCAGATGTTCAATTTCTGCTGAATGGCCCGCCATGCTGCCATTGACGATCACGCCAGCGATTTTGTACTGGTCACCTTCGGTGATGTTCACCGTGATGTAGATGCCTTTTTTATCAGGCGTCAGGCTGACCTGCGTCGAATCGATGTTAAAGCGTGCATAGCCACGATCCAGATAGAAGCTGCGCAGGGTCTCGAGGTCACCCGCCAGTTTCTGCTTCTGATATTTACGATCGCCGACCACGTTCCACCATGGCACTTCATCGCGCAGCTGGAAGCGGGAAATCAGCTCATCGGAGCTAAAGGCTTTATTACCGACGATGTTGATCTGCTGAATTTTTGCAGAGACACCTTCAGTAAAGACCAGCTTCAGATCCACACGATTACGCGGCAGTGGCGTGACCACGGCTTTCACGTTGGCGGTATATTTACCTACGCTGTAGTAGAAATCCTCAAGTCCCTTCTCGATAGAGGAGATGGTGGTACGGTCCAGCGCTTCGCCGACACGGACACCTGAGGCTTCCAGATTTTGTTTGAGCTGATCCTCTTTCACCGCTTTGTTACCGGTGAAGGTAATGCTGGCAATGGTAGGACGTTCTTTGACCTGGACAATCAGCGTTGTACCGTCTCGCAGGACCTGAACATCCTCAAAGTTGCCAGTAGCGAACAGCGAGCGAATGGTATTTCTGACATCATCGTCATTCACCGTATCGCCAACCCGTACTGGCATGCTCAGCAGAGCCGCGCCGACGGCGACTCGCTGCAGCCCTTCGAAATGAATATCCTTCACTACGAAATCGTCTGCACCGTAAACGGTGGCGCTGCTAAACAGCAGCGACGCTATGAGCAACTTTTTCATCGCCATCGTTGTTATGCGTTTTCCTAACACATCCCTCGAATGTTCGCGTTCCAGCGGTTACAAACGTGAGAAATCATTGAAAAGTGCAAGCCCCATTAACAGCACCAGTAAAATTGAACCGATGCGATAACTAAAGTCCTGAACTCGCTCGGACACCGGTCCACCCTTGATCTTTTCGATCGCCAGGAAGAGCAAGTGCCCACCATCTAAAACCGGCAGAGGGAACAGGTTGATGATGCCCAGGTTGACGCTAATCAACGCCAGGAACATCAGGTAGTAAATCAACCCATACTCTGCTGACAACCCTGCACCCTGCGCAATCGAAATTGGCCCGCTCAGGTTGTTCAGCTTCACATCACCGGTTATTAACTTGCCCAGCATGGAGACGGTGAGCTTCATCAGTTGCCAGGTTTTTACACTAGCCTCACCGATAGCCGCAAACGCGCCATACTGTCTTACCGTCTTGTACTCTTCTGGCAGAGGAACAATGCGCGGAATGACACCCGCAAATCCCGCTTTACTGCCAGATTTCGCTTCTGGCGTCATCGTCAGCGCAATAGACTCACCGCCGCGATCCACCTCAAGCGCCATGCTTTTGCCGGGGTTATCCCGGACCTGCGTGACAAAAGTCTGCCACTGCGATAATGGCTGACCATCGACTTTAACGATCCTGTCGCCTGCTTGCAAACCGGCTTCACTGGCTGGCGAGTTCGCCTGCACTTCTGCCAGCGTGGTCTCAATCTGCGGACCGCGTGGCTGAATCCCTAACGCGACGACCGGATCCTGCTTATCAGGCTCAAACTGCCAGTTACGCAAATCCAGCTGTTTCTGCTGGGTCGCGTCCTCGCCAAATCGAGCCACCGTTAAGGTGGTGCTGCTGTCGCCGATTTTACCCACCAGCGCCATACGCACAGCATCCCAGTCAGGCGTTTCGATACCGTCAACAGCCTTAAGTTCCATGCCGGGCGTAATTTGAGCTTCCGCAGCCACCGAACCGTTTAAAATTTCACCGATTACCGGGCGCACGCCGGGCACGCCGTGAATAAACACAACCCAGTAGGCAAAGATGGCAAAGATGAAATTAGCGACAGGACCTGCCGCAATGATGGAGGCGCGTTGCCAGACGGCTTTGTTGTTAAAAGCCTGATGACGAAATTCGGCTGGCACGCTTTCAACACGCTCGTCGAGCATTTTAACGTAGCCGCCAAGGGGAATCAGCGCGATGACAAATTCGGTGCCGTGGCGGTCACGGCGCTGCCAGAGCGACTTACCAAAACCAATGGAAAAGCGCTCAACTTTGACGCCACAGCGACGAGCGACCCAGAAATGGCCAAACTCATGAACGGTAATTAATACGCCCAGCGCAACGATAAAGGCGACGAAACTCCAGAGTATGCTCAACATCTTTGCCTGTCCTTAAAGGGTGCGAAACACCAGCAGCAATAAACAGGCAAACACCGGCACCGCCGCAGTCAGACTATCAATACGATCAAGAATGCCGCCGTGACCAGGAATCAGATTACCACTGTCTTTGATGCCCGCTTCACGTTTAAACATGCTCTCAGTGAGGTCGCCCAGTACGGAGGCCAACGTCGCGATAATCGCGCAAATCACCAGCGTACCGGTGGAAACCGTCAGTGGCGCCAGCGTCGCAAACAGCACTGCAATCAGCGCCGAGGTGACCAGACCGCCCAGGAAGCCTTCCCAGGTTTTGCCTGGTGAGACCTTTGGCGCCAGCTTGTGCTTGCCGAACATCTTGCCAAACATATAGGCACCTGAATCCGCTCCCCATACCAGCAGCAATACAAACAGCAGCCACCAGGCACCGGCGAAGTGGTCGGTGTCATAGTGATACTGGCGCAGCGCCACCATGCCCCAGAAAAAAGGGACCAGCGTTAACACGCCAAACAGTAAGCGAAGTGGACGCGAATGGCGCCAGAAGGCCGCAGAAGCGGGATAGGAGAGCACCAGCAGCAGTGCAACGACCCACCACACCAGCGACGCCCAAAGCGATGTCGCGATCTGTGGCAGATGCACCGTGTGTTGATAAGGTGGCAGCGTAAACTGCATCAGCGCCAGCAGCAGACCACAAAGTACAGCCAGCCAGACGCGCTGTTGCCGTGATGCCATCCCTGCAAACTGGCCCCATTCCCAGGCTGCCAGCATACAGATAACGATGGTTGTCAGGGCGAAGCCAACAGGCGGTAACCAGAACAGTGCAGCTATTACCAGCGGAATTAAAATCAACGCGGTAATCAGACGAGACTTCAGCAAAGGTTACCCCCAGATTGCTCAGGCGCCGCCTGGTGCAGCGCCGCCAAAACGACGCTCCCGCAGAGAGAATGCATTCAGTGCACCTTCAAAAACGTGTTCATCGAAATCCGGCCAGAGCACATCGGTAAAATAGAATTCAGCATAGGCAATCTGCCACAGCAGGAAGTTGCTAATCCGATGCTCTCCCCCGGTCCTTATCACTAAATCCACTGGCGCCAGCTCCTGCATACAGAGCTGCGACGTCAGGCTCTCTTCGGTAATCTGGTCAGGTCGCAGTAATCCTTCCTGAACCTGTTCAGCCAGTTTTTTCACGCCTTCGATAATATCCCAACGGCCGCCATAGTTGGCAGCAATGTTGAGCGTCAGGCCACTATTATTTGCGGTCAGCGTCTCAGAACGGCGAATACGTTCCTGAATACGCGGGCTGAAACGGCTGGTATCGCCAATGACGCGTAAGCGAACATTGTGTTTGTGCAGGCTCTTCACTTCACTATCAAGCGCCCAGACAAAGAGTTCCATTAACGCGGTGACTTCCTGCGGCGGACGACTCCAGTTTTCACTGCTGAAGGCGTAAAGCGTCAGGGCTTCAAGATTGTTACTGACCGCAAAGCTGACGGCACGGCGTACCGATTTAACGCCAGCTTTGTGGCCTGAAATGCGCAATTTTCCCTGATTTTTGGCCCAGCGGCCATTGCCATCCATGATGATAGCGACGTGGCGCGGACCGTTTCCCTGCTGGTCATCAGTGTTGTTGTGATTGTTAGACGACATAACGCTTAACCAATTCCTTTCATCAGAAATGCTGTGGTTTCTGAATACATTGCGCCCGATTCAAATCCCGACACACTCTCAGTGCCGGGCCACACCGAATTCGGTGACAGACCGTGAAACGCGAGCCAGCGACTATATCATTTTCACCTGAAGCGAACAAATGGCCTCATAACGATCGGCATCACGACGTGAAACGCGGCAACATTTCTGTCGCCAGCGCGCGCGCAGTGCGATCGATTTCAAGGACAGCGTCCACCGAATCCGGCTCCGGACACACTTGTGCCGCCATCACCTCACTATTAAGCGCGGCAATGTCGGTGAAGCGGATCTGGTGATTCAGGAAAGCCGCGACGGCAACCTCGTTGGCTGCATTTAGCGTGGTGGTCGCCGCCTGCCCTGCATCACAGGCATCAATGGCCAGTTTCAGACAGGGGTAGCGACTAAAATCAGGTTCTGCAAAGGAGAGCGCCGACATGCGGGTAAAATCCAGCGGCGTCACGCCTGCATTGATGCGCGAAGGCCAGGCCATGCTGTGGGCAATCGGCGTACGCATATCAGGAGAACCTAATTGAGCCAGCACGCTGCCATCGCAGTATCGCACCATGGAGTGAATCACCGACTGTGGGTGGAGTATCACTTCCATCTGCGCTGCGCTGGCATTAAACAACCAACGGGCTTCAATGTACTCAAGACCTTTATTCATCATGGTGGCCGAATCGACAGAGATTTTTCTCCCCATCGACCAGTTCGGATGTGCACAGGCCTGATCTGGCGACATGGCGCTGAGATCCGCTAAATCTGTGTCACGAAAAGGACCACCCGATCCCGTAAGGATAATCGACTCAATGCCATTATCCCGCAGGTCAGCGTAACCTAACTGATGCTGGATGGTAGCCGGTAAACTCTGAAAAATGGCGTTATGCTCGCTGTCGACCGGTAGTAACTGTGCGTTATGATGACGCACGGCCTCCATAAACAAACGGCCGCAGGTGACAAGCGATTCTTTGTTGGCCAGCAGCACCGTTTTTCCGGCGCGAATGGCCGCCAGCGTCGGCAGCAAACCCGATGCGCCGACGATCGCCGCCATCACCTGATCCACCTCATCCAGCGCGGCCAGCTCACAGGCTGCCTGAACGCCGGAGAGCACTTCAGTATTGACCCTGATTGCTCTCAGTCGCTCACGCAACGCAGCGGCGGATGCCTCATCTGCCATGCAGGCGTAGCGCGGTGTAAAGGCCGCACACTGCTCGGCCATCAGCGCCACGTTATGGCCGGCAACCAGCGCCGTAATCTGATAAAGCGCCGGGTTGGCGCGCACCACCGCCAGCGTACTGGTGCCGATTGATCCGGTGGATCCCAGCAGAGTTAATCGCTTCATGAAGCTATCCGTGTGAAGTCAGCGTGCCCACAGGCACAATGTAAAACGCCGCCAGATGTCGCATTCATACGAATACCTCTCTGTACGGCGTTTTGTCCGGCAGTGATGGGATTAGAAATCCATCAGCTCCGTCTCTTTTTCTGACAGTGCAGCATCAACTTTCTTGATGTACGCATCGGTCATTTTTTGCACTTCATCCTGCGCACGACGTTCGTCGTCTTCGCTGATCTCTTTATCTTTCAGCAGCGCTTTGATTTTATCGTTGGCATCGCGACGGACGTTACGTACCGACACACGGCCCTGCTCGGCTTCGCCGCGCACGATTTTAATCAGATCTTTACGACGCTCTTCTGTCAGCGCAGGCAGCGGAACACGGATGTCGGTACCGGCTGAACTTGGGTTCAGACCGAGATCGGACTTCATGATCGCTTTTTCGACTGCCGGACTCAGTGAACGATCAAACACGTTGATTTTCAGCGTGCGTGAATCTTCCACAGTGACAGAAGCCAGCTGACGCAGTGGCGTCGGCGTGCCGTAATATTCGACGACAATGCCGTCGAGCAGCGAAGGTGAAGCACGACCGGTGCGCACTTTGCTGATGGTGGTTTTGAATGCTTCAACGCATTTTTCCATGCGCGTGTCAGCATCTTTTTTGATGTCGTTAATCACGTTGAAACCCTTGGATTCGGTTTGACCTGGCCAGTTCCGGCGTAACCGGAAGCGGGATCGATAATCATCGATAATCCTGACTGGTGCGCGATGCATTATCATCGCGCTGACAGAATATACCTTATTTTATCTCGCCTCGGGTATTAATGCGTAATCAGGGTGCCTTCTTTTTCACCCATCACTACGCGACGCAGTGCGCCAGGCTTATTCATGTTGAAAACACGGATAGGTAATTTGTGGTCACGCGCCAGGGTAAAGGCCGCAAGATCCATCACTTTCAGCTCCTGATCCAGCACTTCAGCATAGGTCAGTTGCTCATACAGCGTTGCGTCCGGGCTTTTCACCGGATCCGCAGAGTAGACGCCGTCCACTTTGGTCGCTTTCAGCACGACGTCCGCTTCAATCTCAATGCCGCGCAGACACGCTGCAGAGTCAGTGGTGAAGAACGGGTTACCGGTACCGGCGGAGAAGATCACCACGCGGTTGTTACGCAGCAGGCTGATTGCTTCTGCCCAGCTGTAGTTGTCACAGACGCCATTCAGTGGAATCGCTGACATCAGGCGTGCATTCACATAGGCGCGGTGCAGTGCATCACGCATCGCCAGGCCGTTCATCACGGTTGCCAGCATACCCATGTGGTCACCCACAACGCGGTTCATGCCGGCCTGCTGCAGGCTCGCTCCACGGAACAGGTTCCCTCCGCCAATCACCACGCCAACCTGGATGCCCAGTTCAACCAGCTCTTTTACCTCTTGTGCCATGCGGTCAAGCACACTCGCGTCGATACCAAAACCTTCAGCGCCTTGCAGGGCTTCGCCGCTGAGTTTAAGCAGGATACGTTGATAAACAGGTTTTGCGTTGGTCGCCATGGTCAGTTCTTCCTGGAAGATTGGGTGTAAAGGAGAAGTAAATTCTGATCGATCATCCGCTTACCGCAATGAAATTGCTATTGGGATGAAACTGAAAACGTATCTGTTGCGATTCACAGACAAAAAAGAACCGCCATCTGGCGGTTCTTTCAAAGCATTAAGACTGTTTGGACATTGCTGCAACTTCTGCAGCGAAGTCAGACTCAACTTTCTCGATGCCTTCACCAACTTCGAAGCGGATGAAGTTGATAACGTCAGCGCCCTGCTCTTTCAGAGCCTGGCCAACGGTTTTGCTTGGGTCGATAACGAAAGCCTGACCAGTCAGAGAGACTTCGCCGGTGAATTTCTTCATACGGCCTTCAACCATCTTCTCTGCGATCTCTTTTGGCTTGCCAGACTGCATCGCGATGTCCAGCTGAACCTGGTACTCTTTATCAACCACGTCAGCAGAAACGTCTTCTGGCTTAACGAATTCAGGCTTGCTTGCCGCAACGTGCATCGCGATCTGTTTGATCAGATCTTCGTTAGCGCCTTTGGTTGAAACCAGAACGCCGATACGTGCGCCGTGCAGGTAGCTGCCCAGCTCTGCGCCTTCCAGGATAGCAACGCGACGGATGTTGATGTTCTCACCGATTTTAGCAACCAGTGCAACGCGCTCTTCTTCGAACTGCGCTTTCAGAACTTCAACGTCGGTAACGCGATCAGCTGCAGCCACATCCAGAACTTTGTCTGCGAACGCCTGGAAACCGCCATCTTTTGCAACGAAGTCAGTCTGGCAGTTTACTTCCAGAATCACGCCGTAGTCGCCAACGATCTTGGTTTTGATTACGCCATCAGCAGCAACGTTGCCTGCTTTTTTCGCTGCTTTGATTGCGCCAGACTTACGCATGTTCTCAATCGCCAGCTCAATGTCGCCATTCGCTTCAGTCAGCGCTTTTTTGCAATCCATCATGCCAGCGCCAGTACGCTCACGCAGTTCTTTTACCAATGCAGCGGTAATGTCAGCCATTCCAGAATCCTCGGTTCGTGCCTGTGTACGTTTGCACCAGCAGACACTTATTTGCGGAAAATTTACTCTGTCCCGCCGTCCGGTTGGGGGCGTAACAGACTTAGATAAAATAAAGGGGCCAGTATAGGCCCCTTACAGATCACATCTGAATGCTAAGGGCTCTTATGCAGAGCAAACCTTATTAAGCGTTTTCTAAAGACGCTTCTTCAGCTTGCTCAGCCAGGTCCTGAGAGCGGCCTTCGCGAACGGTGGTCGCAACGGCAGTCAGGTACAGGTTTACAGCACGGATCGCATCGTCGTTACCTGGGATAACGAAATCAACGCCATCTGGATCTGAGTTGGTATCAACGATAGCAAATACCGGGATACCCAGGTTGTTTGCTTCTTTGATTGCGATGTGTTCGTGGTCAGCATCGACAACAAACAGCGCGTCTGGCAGACCGCCCATATCTTTGATACCGCCCAGGCTGTTTTCCAGCTTGGCCAGCTCACGCGCACGCATCAGCGCTTCTTTTTTGGTCAGTTTGTCGAAAGTACCATCCTGAGACTGAATCTCCAGATCTTTCAGACGCTTGATTGACTGACGCACGGTTTTCCAGTTAGTCAGCATGCCACCCAACCAGCGGTGGTTTACGAAGAACTGGTCGCAGCTCAGTGCAGACTCTTTTACCGCCTGAGCAGCAGCACGCTTAGTACCTACGATCAGGATCTTACCTTTACGGGAAGAGATCTTGTTCAGTTCAGCCAGAGCTTCGTTGAACATAGGTACAGTTTTTTCCAGGTTGATGATGTGAACCTTGTTACGAGCACCAAAGATGAATGGCTTCATTTTTGGGTTCCAGTAACGGGTCTGGTGACCGAAGTGAACACCAGCCTGGAGCATGTCGCGCATGGAAACAGTTGCCATGATAAAACCTCTAAAGTTTGATTGGGGTTGGGCCTCCATGTATCCCATACGACCGACCTCTTTCAAGGCACCCCGGCGTATGTGTCGATACATGTGTGTTTTATTACACATAATGAGAGTTATGCGTTTCCTGCTGACCGAAACGGCCATACAGAGAATCGTCGGCGCGCTTTATACCACAACCAGCCCAGGGACGCCAATAAATGATCGCTGACGGAGGTCAGCGCGTTCTCTATTTGGCAGCCCATTTGCTGGCTGCTAACATGACAGCACAGAACTTATTATTGTCGAAAATTTCGACAACTGCGGATTAATTTAATGGCAATTTCAATTAAAACCCCTGAAGAAATCGAAAAAATGCGCGTCGCGGGCCGACTGGCCGCCGAAGTGCTGGAGATGATCGAGCCTTACGTAAAACCGGGTGTGACCACCGGTGAACTGGACCGCATCTGCCACGATCACATTACTCAAAAGCAACAGGCCGTCTCCGCCTGCCTCGGCTATCACGGCTTTCCGAAGTCGGTCTGCATCTCGGTGAATGAAGTGGTGTGCCACGGGATCCCCAGCGATGATCGTCCGTTAAAAGATGGCGATGTAGTGAATATCGATGTCACCGTAATTAAAGATGAATACCACGGCGATACCTCAAAGATGTTTATCGTCGGTAAGCCGACCATTCAGGGCGAACGCTTGTGCCGTGTCACGCAGGAGAGCCTCTATCTCTCACTGCGTCTGATCAAGCCCGGCATCCGCCTGCGCGAACTGGGCCGCGCCATCCAGAAATATGTTGAAGCCAACGACTTCTCTGTGGTGCGCGAATATTGCGGCCACGGTATCGGCAAGGGTTTCCATGAAGAGCCTCAGGTGCTGCATTACGATGCCGATGATGGCGGCGTGGTACTCCAGGCAGGTATGACCTTTACGGTAGAACCGATGGTCAACGCCGGGGATTACCGCATCCGCACCATGAAAGATGGCTGGACGGTAAAAACCAAAGATCGCAGCTTGTCCGCGCAGTATGAGCATACTATTGTGGTGACGGAGAACGGCTGTGAGATTTTAACCCTGCGCAAAGACGACACGCTGCCCGCTGTGCTTGTCGCCGAAGGGTAATTCCCCCATTACAGATCAAGCCGGCGCTGAGCCGGCTTTTTTTTGGCTAAAAAAGAGAAGAGCTGCATGAGCGTGAGTCTGTCAGAAGATGTGAAAAACGGTCTGGTCGATTCGCCAGCCGAATGGGGTGACGACCAGCTGACACGTGACATTCTGAAGCCGCGGCTGGAGCAGTTTCAGCAACATCTGGCCGCCGCGTTTGATGCCGGTGAACCCGTTGAGCCGCTGATTGATGCCCGCACGCTGTTTATCGATCGGCTGCTGCGTCGCCTGTGGCGCTTTTTTGGCTTTGATGAGATGCCGGCTATCGCGCTGGTCGCCGTTGGCGGCTATGGCCGTGCCGAGCTGCATCCACTCTCTGATATTGACGTTCTGATCCTGAGCCGCCAGCCGCTGAATGAACAGGCTGCGCAGCGCACCAGCGATCTGTTAACGCTGATGTGGGACCTTAAGCTGGAAGTGGGTCACAGCGTCCGCACGCTGGAAGAGTGCCTGCTGGAGGGGTTATCTGACCTGACCGTTGCCACCAATCTGATTGAGTCACGCATGCTGACCGGCGATGTGGCGCTGTTTCTGGAATTACAGAAAAACATCTTCAGCGATGGTTTCTGGCCCTCATCCTGCTTTTTCGCCGCCAAAATTGAAGAGCAGCAGGAGCGCCACAAGCGTTACCACGGCACCAGCTATAACCTTGAACCGGACATTAAAAGCAGCCCCGGTGGCCTGCGGGACATCCATACGCTGCAGTGGGTCGCCCGACGCCATTTTGGCGCCACCACGCTGGATGAGATGGTCGGCTTTGGTTTCCTCACCGACGCGGAGCGCAGCGAACTCAACGAATGTCAGGCATTTCTCTGGCGCATCCGCTTTGCCCTGCACCTCTCCCTGCCCCGTTACGATAATCGCCTGCTGTTCGATCGCCAGCTCAGCGTGGCACAACGCCTGAATTATCAGGGCGAGGGCAATGAGCCGGTCGAGCGGATGATGAAAGATTTCTATCGGGTCACGCGGCGTATCGGCGAACTGAATCAGATGCTGCTGCAGCTGTTTGATGAGGCGATTCTGGCGCTCTCCACCAGCGAAAAGCCCAGGCCTATCGATGACGATTTTCAGCTGCGTGGCGATTTGATCGACCTGCGCGACGAAACGCTGTTCTGGCGAGAGCCGCAGGCGATTCTGCGCATGTTCTACGTCATGGTGCGTAACGACAGCATCAAAGGGATCTACTCCACCACCCTGCGTCACCTGCGCCATGCGCGTCGTCATCTTAAACAGCCGTTGTGTCAGATCCCGGAAGCGCGCCGCACCTTTATGTCGATTCTGCGCCATCCCGGCGCGGTCAGCCGGGCGCTGGTGCCGATGCATCGCTACAGCGTGCTGTGGGCTTATACGCCGCTGTGGGGCCATATCGTCGGACAGATGCAGTTCGATCTGTTTCACGCCTACACCGTAGATGAGCACACCATTCGGGTGTTGCAGAAGCTGGAAAGTTTTGCCAATGAAAGCACCCGCCCGCAGCATCCACTGTGCGTCGAGTTATGGCCGCGCCTGCCGCAACAGGAGCTGTTGCTGATGGCCGCGCTGCTGCATGACATTGCCAAAGGGCGCGGCGGCGATCACTCTATTCTCGGCGCGCAGGATGCGCTCGACTTTGCTGAAATGCACGGTCTCAACTCGCGAGAAACTCAGCTGGTGGCCTGGCTGGTGCGTCATCATCTGCTGATGTCGGTGACAGCACAGCGGCGCGATATTCAGGACCCGACGGTGATACAGCAGTTCGCCGAGGTGATGCAGAATGAGAACCGGCTGCGCTATCTGGTTTGCCTGACCGTAGCCGATATCTGTGCCACCAATGAAAGTCTGTGGAACAGCTGGAAGCAGAGCCTGTTGCGTGAGCTCTTTTTCGCCACCGAGAAGCAGTTGCGACGCGGCATGGAAAACAGTCCGGATCTGCGAGAGCGGGTGCGTCATCATCGCCTGCAGGCGCTGGCGCTGCTTCGGATGGACAACATTGATGAAGAGCGTCTGCACCAGATCTGGAATCGCTGCCGCGCTGACTATTTCCTGCGCCATACGCCGAATCAGATCGCCTGGCATGCCCGCCACTTACTGGTTCACGACCTGAAAAAACCGCTGGTGCTGGTCAGTCCGCAGGCCACGCGCGGCGGGACCGAAATCTTTATCTGGAGTCCCGATCGCCCGCACCTGTTTGCCGCCGTTGCGGGTGAACTCGATCGCCGTAATCTCAGCGTGCACGATGCGCAAATCTTTACCAGCCGCGACGGCATGGCGATGGATACCTTTATTGTGCTGGAGCCGGATGGCAGCCCGCTCTCTCCGGATCGCCATCCGATGATCATTCAGGCGCTGGAGCAGGCGATAACCCAGTCAGAGTGGGCGCCGCCGCGTACCCGCCGTCCGTCGGCCAAACTCAGGCATTTCAGCGTCGATACCGAGGTCAATTTCCTGCCGACGCATACCGATCGTCGCAGCTATCTGGAACTGGTGGCGCTGGATCAGCCAGGCCTGCTGGCGCGGGTCGGTGAAGTCTTTGCCGATCTCGGGGTCTCACTGCATGGCGCACGCATCAGCACCATCGGCGAGAGGGTCGAAGATTTGTTTATTCTGGCCAACAGCGAACGTCAGGCACTGGACGAAGAAATGCGAAAAGCGTTGCGACAACGGTTGACAGAGGCCCTTAATCCAAACGATAAAGTGTGACCAGACTCGATTTGTAAACATTAATCTCTTTACTTGTGTCGGGGTATTGCCCGGCATCGCACATGACAGATCAGGAAAAAAATATGCAACAGTTACAGAGCGTTATTGAATCCGCCTTCGAACGTCGCGCTGACATCACACCCGCCAGCGTCGACAGCGAAACCCGTGATGCCATCAACCAGGTGATCGCCCTGCTGGACAGCGGTGCACTGCGCGTTTCTGAGAAGATCGACGGCGAGTGGGTAACGCATCAGTGGCTGAAGAAAGCCGTACTGCTCTCTTTCCGCATCAATGACAATCAGATGATGGAAGGTGCAGAAACCCGCTTTTACGACAAAGTGCCGATGAAGTTTGCAGGCTGGGATGAAGCGCGTTTCAAAGAAGCCGGTTTCCGCGTCGTGCCGCCTGCGGCTGTGCGTCAGGGTGCCTATATCGCCCGCAACACGGTGCTGATGCCTTCTTACGTCAACATTGGCGCCTTTGTGGATGAAGGCACCATGGTGGACACCTGGGCGACCGTTGGCTCCTGTGCACAGATTGGTAAAAACGTTCACCTTTCTGGCGGCGTGGGTATCGGTGGCGTGCTGGAGCCGCTGCAGGCGAACCCGACCATCATCGAAGATAACTGCTTCATTGGCGCGCGCTCTGAAATCGTTGAAGGCGTGATTGTTGAAGAAGGTTCCGTGATCTCAATGGGCGTTTACATCGGTCAGAGCACCAAAATCTATGACCGCGAGACCGGCGAAGTGCATTACGGCCGTGTTCCTGCGGGATCCGTGGTGGTCTCAGGTAACCTGCCCTCTAAAGATGGCAGCTACAGCCTCTACTGTGCCGTAATCGTGAAGAAAGTGGATGCGAAAACGCTTGGCAAAACAGGTATTAACGAGCTGCTGCGCACCATCGACTGATTTAAGCGACGGGCTGGTTTCCAGCCCGTCATCTTTTCTTTACAGTGATTCCTGAACAACATGCTTCGCGTCGCGAATTAACTGGTGCGTTTAGTTTTTATCCAGGTCATAATCCGCGCCAGTTAAATCCTGTCGCGCAATGTTCATCCCGCTTATTTATGTCTACAGTTGACGGACGTCATGAACAAGTCTGCGCGCTTCTCACTTTTGATGGAAACAACGCTATGTATGACAATCTGAAAAGCTTAGGTATCAGTAACCCGGACGACATTGACCGCTATAGCCTGCGTCAGGAAGCCAATAACGACATTCTGAAAATCTACTTCCGCAAAGATAAAGGTGAGTTTTTCGCGAAGAGCGTCAAATTCAAATATCCGCGCCAGCGCAAAACGGTTGTTGCCGATCACGCGACCCAGGGCTACAAAGAAGTTCAGGAAATCAGCCCGAATCTGCGTTATGTCATCGATGAACTGGACCAGATTTGCCAGCGCGATCAGGTTGAAGTGGATCTGAAACGCAAAATTCTGGATGACCTGCGTCACCTGGAAAGCGTGGTTTCTCACAAGATCACTGAAATTGAATCGGATCTGGAAAAATTAACCCGTAACGGTCGTTAATTTCCTGCCCGACCAGAGAGGCCAGCATTGCTGGCCTTTTTTATGCCGCAAATCTGCACTTCAGCCCTGCTCATCCAGTTGCAAAGCGACATAGAGCAACAGCCTGTCATCAAAATGGCCAAGATTCAGTCCGGTCAGTTCAGAAATCCGGTTCAGCCGGTATTCCAGCGTATTACGATGAATGAACAGCGCACGCGCGGTGGCGCTCGGCTGGACGTTATGGGTGAACCAGGCGATCAGCGTGCGGCGCAGCAAGCCGTTGTTATCCATGCTCTTGAGCTTCGCCAGTGGCCGGGCGAGCTCATTGGCCTGCCAGCCACCCCGCAGGCTGTCGAGCAGCACGGGCAGTACCACATCCTGATAAAAATAGCTGCGCACCTCGGGCATACGTTGCTTGCCCACCATCATCGTGGTGCGCGCCGTCCGGTAAGAGCGTGCGATGCTGCCGGGTCCGGTAAAGAAGTTGCCCAGCGCGATACGCATCCGAAGATGACCGCTCTCTTTCATCCGCTGTAGTAGCTGCTCTACGCGGCGGCGATGATCTTCCTGATCGTGACGCCCATGCCCATTAAGGGCCGGTTTCAGCACCACCATTTCGGTCAGTGACACAATCGCGATCAGATTGTCCCGCTCCGGCGTGGTCAGCAGCGTTTGCAACTGCTGTAGCTCGGACATCGCGCTGTCGACGCCGAGCTGACCACTATCCACTTCCACTACGGCGACCACACGCGGCTGATTGAGATCGATCCCGAGCCGCTGCGCCCATTCGGTCAGCTGTGGCGAGAGGGTATCGCTGCGGATCAGGTTCAGTACCAGCTCTTCACGCAGACGGCTGTCCTGCGCCAGCATATGCAGCAGCCGGGCCTGCTCCAGCATCATCTCCGCGGTCATGCAGACCAGCTCGCCATAATGCCGCAGCGCCAGCGGCTCACCGGTCAGGCCGATCACTCCAACGATGTCACCATCGATGCGCAGCGGCAGGTTAATGCCAGGCCGCACACCATGAAGATGTTTAGCCACGGCCTCATCGATGTCGACAACGCGCCCCTGAGAGAGCACCAGCAGTGCACCTTCGTGCAACTCCCCAATACGTTCCCGGTCACCGCTGCCGATAATCCGGCCCCGCGCATCCATCACGTTGACATTGCTGTCAATAATTTTCATGGTGCGCGCCACGATATCCTGTGCCAGCCGGGCATCAAGGTGATAGGTAGCCATCCATTACTCCTGAAAAGAGGGGGGAGAAACAGAATACGCATGCACAGCACGCAGAACATTGTGCAATTGCACAGAGCCAGGCCGTCATTTGCCGAATTTGCGGTGAGCATCACACTCTGACGAGGCAGAAAGTGGACATAAAAAAGGCGGACCGCAGTCCGCCTCTTCATCCGTTGCTGTTCGCTTACTGCATCAGCAGATAGATACTGCTGTCGCCGCGTTTCACATTCAGCGCCAGAACGGACGGCTTGCTGTCGAGAACTTTGCGCAGCTCACCCAGGTTGGTCACTACCTGCTGGTTAACACCCTGGATCACATCGCCCTTTTTCAGGCCGATACGCGCCGCAGCACTGCCCGGTTTCACGTTATCAACCCGGACACCTTTGGTACCCGCTTCGATATTGCTGAGATCGGCGCCTTCAATGCCAGTGTAGATGGTCGCGGACTGCACTTTTGACTGGCTGCTCTGCTGCAACTTAACAGAGACATCGACCGGTTTGCCGTCACGCAGCAGCCCCAGTTTCAGGGTGGTGCCAACCGGCAGTGAGCCCACTTCCGCACGCAGCGAAGCAAAGCTGCTCAGCGGTTTACCGTTCATCGAGACAATGACGTCGCCCGCTTTAATACCGGCTTTGGCGGCCGCTGAGTCTGGCAGCACCTGGCTGACAAAGGCACCACGTTGTGCGTCGACCTTCATCGCTTTTGCCAGCTCGGAGTTCAGCTCAGTCCCCTGCACGCCCAGCTCGCCGCGTTTCACCTGACCAAACTCGACCATCTGTGCCGTCAGGTTTTTCACCATGTTGCTGGGGATAGCAAAGCCGATACCGATGTTGCCGCCATCGGGCGCCAGAATGGCGGTGTTAATCCCGATCAGTTCACCGTTGAGGTTAACCAGCGCACCACCGGAGTTGCCCCGGTTAATGGCCGCATCTGTCTGGATAAAGTTTTCGTAGTTTTCCACGTTCAGGCCACTGCGTCCCAGCGCGGAGACGATACCTGAGGTGACCGTTTCACCCAGACCATAAGGGTTGCCGATCGCCACGGTATAATCGCCGACGCGCAGGTTGTCAGAATCAGCGATTTTGACTGCGGTAAGATTTTTGGCTTCCTGCAGCTGAATCAGGGCAATGTCAGAGCTGGGATCTTTACCGATGACTTTGGCGTCATAGCGACGACCGTCGCTGAGCTGTACCTGAATTTTGGTGGCATTATTCACGACGTGGTTATTAGTTACCACATAGCCTTTTTCAGCGTTAATGATGACGCCCGATCCCAGAGCACGGAATTTTTCCTGCTGGGTATCAGGCACTGGCGCGCCGCCGTTACCGCCTGCACCGTCGCCGTTCTGGCACATCGGTGAACCCTGGAACGGGGAACCATCCTGGCAGAATGGCGAATTGTCGCCAAAGAATTGCTGAAATTGCTGCGGCATACGCGGGGTTTTCACCGTGGTGGTCCCCTCGACGCTGATACTGACCACAGACGGCATCACCTTCTCCAGCATCGGTGCCAGACTTGGCTGTTGCAGGCTATCGGAAGAGGCCGTTTGCGCAGCAGAAACAGTAACAGGGGCGAGCGCCATGCTCAGGCTCAACGCCAGCGCACTTAACATTAAGGTCTTTTTTTTCATTTTTCGTTTCTCAATAAGATTACTGTTCAGACCATTGCTGTGGTCGAAAGGTGAGATAAATGTTTTAGCGCGAAGTTCCTTTAAAAGTTTAAGGCAAAAGTAAAAATTTATTCGCGCTCTTTACAATTGGCGGCTTATTCTACCGCCATCAGTCGCCGGTACTCATCCCAGGCATAGAGATCGGTCATACCACTGATATAATCCTGAATGAGCCGGAAGCGATAATAACGTTCCCACAACAGACGCTGATATTTATGTTCTACAACCAGATTACGCATCTTATGCAAATAGGCTTTACGGTGTTTACCCGAGAGCTTATGAAAAAGCCGGGTTTCGATCGGATGCTGACGCAGGAAATCTTCATTTATCAGCGTGGTAAAGGCTTCGTAATTAAGGCGCATCAGCGGCTGATAGATCTCCAGCAGCCCTTTAATCACCCGGTAACCCTGCAACTCCAGCTGCTCTACTTCAGAATGATTAAAGACCTGCTGGCGCGCAACGGTTTTAAACAATTGCAGTAAGCGGCCCTCTTCACCCTCATCTTCCAGTAGTGCATGGTTAAAACTTCCATCGAATATAGCAGGGAGATTATCAACAAAACGTTTCACCGCATAGCTTACCAGTACGCTCTGAACATTTACGCGGAGTGACATAAAAAATTGATCGCTGCGGCTTCGGCGTTTTTTACTGCAGGCTTCACGCCAGGCTTCGCCAATAGTCCGGCTGAAAGCGTCATTATTTTTAACCGGCCCCCAGGCTTTATTGAGAAACTCATACAAACTTTCAACATTAAAGATATCTTTTTCTACAGCGTCGTCCAAATCGGCAATACAATAGGAGATATCATCCGCAGCTTCCATTATATAAGTCAGCGGAAAACGGTGGTGTTCTTCCATATTGGTGGCAGCACGCAGGTCGGCAATATAATCCTGCTCAGAGAGATAAAACCCAGGCTTCTTCATGAGTACGCTAAATTCGGCGGGCTTTTCCCCCTGCCACCAGGCAGGCGCGGTATATTTCAGGATGCAGGCGACCTGAGAATAACTGAGATTCAGTTGCAGCAGCGTATGCACCATCCGGATCGCCTGCGCATTGCCTTCAAAGTGACAGAGATCCTGGCGGATCATGGCGTTGAGTTGATCAAAGGCTTTACGCTGTGCTTCTCCTTCCACGCCGGCCACCAGCGGATCAACCAGCTCGGCAGAGAGGTTCTCTTCAAACCAGTCATTAATCGCCGCCTCGCCAAAATGGCCAAAAGGTGGATTACCGACATCATGCATCAGACAGGCCATCTCAATCAGACTTTCAAACGCGCCTTCCAGTTCATCAAGACCATACTGCGCCAGCCCGCCCTGCATCTTCAGGGTTTGCAGAATCTCTTTGGTGATGTAACGCCCGGTCTGCTGCACCTCCAGCGAATGCGTCAGGCGGGAACGAACGGCAGCGTTACGCTCCAGCGGAAACACCTGCGTTTTTTGCTGCAAACGCCGGATAGCGGCGGAGTTTATAATCCGTCCGCGATCGCTCTCAAAATGGCGCGTAATGTAATATTCGCCTTCCGGTTCCTTGCGGCTGTTATAAGGGCGCGAGAAGCTGATCTTCTTCCTGAAATTGATCGCTGACATGGATTACCCCTTATTTTTTCGTGAATTAATCCCCTGAATGCCATGGTAGACTATGCCCTAAATTTTGATTCTTTACATTAGCGGAACTCACTATGAAAGCAGGCATTATTGGCGCGATGGAGCAGGAAGTCACACTGCTGCGCGACAAAATTGAAAACCGTCAAACGCTGTCGCTGGCGGGTTGTGAAATTTATACCGGCACCCTGCAGGGCGTTGAGGTGGCTCTGCTGAAATCGGGCATTGGTAAAACCTCTGCAGCGCTGGGTACCACGCTGCTGCTGCAGCTCTGCAAGCCGGATGTGGTGATCAACACCGGTTCGGCTGGCGGTTTAGCGCCGTCGCTCAGCGTCGGTGATATCGTGGTGTCAGAAGAAGTGCGTTATCACGATGCTGACGTCACCGCTTTTGGTTATGAGCCGGGTCAGATGGCGGGTTGTCCGGCCGCGTTTGTGGCAGACAGCAAGCTTATCGCCGCTGCAGAAGCCTGTATTCAGCAGCTGGATCTGAATGCCGTACGCGGTCTGGTGGTCAGCGGTGATGCCTTTATCAATGGTGCCGAACCGCTGGCGCGCATTCGTAATCTGTTCCCACAGGCGATTGCCGTTGAGATGGAAGCCACCGCTATCGGCCATGTCTGTCATCAATTCCAGGTGCCTTTTGTAGTAGTCCGCGCCATTTCCGACGTGGCCGATAAGCAATCTCACCTCAGCTTTGATGAGTTCTTAAGCGTTGCGGCGAAGCAATCTTCGCTGATGGTGGAGAACCTGCTGGCGCATCTGGCGCGTGGCTAAAACGCTACTCCTCTGCTGGCTGCTGCTGAGCGGCAGCCTGCTGGCTTCACCGCCACGCGTGATTACCCTCTCCCCTCACCTTACCGAACTCGCCTTTGCTGCCGGGATTACCCCGATTGCGGTCAGCGCCTGGTCCGACTATCCGCCGCAGGCGAAACAGATTGAGCAGGTCGCAAACTGGCAGGGCATCAAGGCTGAACGTATTCTGCAGCTTAAGCCGGATCTGGTGTTAGCCTGGCGAGGCGGTAATCCGCAGCGGCAGATTGACCAGCTACAGCAGCTCGGCGTGCCGGTTAAATGGATTGATCCGCTGACGCTGGATGAGATGTTCACGGCGCTGGCCGATCTGGGCCACTGGAGCCCCAGACCGGAGCAGGCAACTCGCGCTGCCCGCCAGTTACGTCAGCAGGAAGCCGCGCTGCGTCAGCGCTATGCTCATCTGACTGCGGTTCCGCTTTTTTTGCAATTTGGTCAGCAGCCCCTGTTTACCGCCGCCAGAGCCACGCTGCAGAATGAAATTATTACGTTATGTGGCGGCAGGAACATCTTTGCTGACAGCCGCGTCAGCTGGCCGCAGGTCAGCCGTGAGCAGGTGCTGATGCGCCATCCTCAGGCCGTTGTGACGGGTGGCAGTGCGCAGCAGGCGGAAAACATCCGGGTGTTCTGGCGACCGCAGCTGGATGTACCGGTGATTGCCATCAACGAGGACTGGCTTAGCCGGCCAGGCCCGCGACTGCTGCTGGCCGCGCAGCAACTCTGTGCGGCCCTGCATCCCGATGAATAAATCGGCGAATTGATTAAAGTCACTGCGATTTTTGCCGTTGATCAATACCAGAGACGAACGCGCCACGTATGCTCGCCGTCCTTTTAGCGCTCCGGCGCTTTTTTAAAACACCAGGAACCTTATATGACCAGAGCACTGCTGCTGGCCATAGGGCTGTCGATCGCCGGTTCTGCCTTTGCAGGATCGATAAATGGCTCTATTGGCGCCAGACTTGTCATCTATTCACGCTGTGAAATCAACACGGCTAACGGCCAGCCCGCGCCGCAGATCAACTGCGGCAGACAGGCAAGCGCGCAGCCGCGCGTAACAAACGGCCAGATTCAATCGCAGGGAAGTGTGAAGCAAAGTAACCGGCTGGTCACAATAGAATGGTAAACGAGGCCGTCTGTATGACGGCCTGCATTATCAGATACTGAAGGAAGAGCCACAGCCACAGGTGGTTTTGGCATTCGGGTTGGTCACGATAAAGCGTGAGCCTTCCAGACCTTCCGTGTAATCCACTGAACCGCCCACCAGATATTGCAGGCTCATCGGATCAACCACCAGTGAGACGCCCTGCTTTTCAATCGTCATGTCGCCATCATTCATCTGGTCATCAAAGGTGAAGCCGTACTGGAAACCACTGCAACCGCCACCGGTGATATAGACGCGAAGTTTCAGCGCCGGGTTCTCTTCGTCGGCAATCAGGTTCTTCACCTTGGTGGCTGCGGCGTCGGTAAACTGCAACGGCAGTGCTACTACTTCATCACTCATGTTTTACTCCGGTAAACGCCCAGGTCAGAAAACGACCTTAATTACACTATTATCAGCCAGCACCTCAGCGCAATCAAGCTCTGCCCTTCGCACTCTGTGCCGCTTTCACTCCTGTTAAGGGCACAGGGGGCGAATCCACCTTTCGTCTGCTGCCCCTCTTCCGTAGAATGGCGCAATATTTTTCTGAACCGCTGGAGCCGAAAATGAGTAAGTCCGAACAACTGTTTGCCGAGGCACAACGCCTGATCCCGGGTGGGGTAAACTCGCCAGTACGCGCATTTACCGGTGTGGGCGGCGTTCCGCTGTTTATTGAACACGCTGATGGCGCCTATCTCTATGACGCTGACGGCAAAGCCTATATCGACTATGTCGGCTCATGGGGTCCGATGGTGCTGGGTCATAACAACGCGGCGATTCGTAACGCCGTGATTGAAGCGGCACAGCGCGGCTTAAGTTTTGGCGCACCGACCGAAATGGAAGTGACCATGGCGCAGCTGGTGTGTGAGCTGGTGCCGAGCATGGAGATGGTGCGGATGGTCAACTCCGGCACCGAAGCGACCATGAGCGCTATCCGCCTGGCGCGTGGCTTTACCGGCCGCGATAAAATCATCAAGTTTGAAGGCTGCTACCACGGCCACGCCGATCATCTGCTGGTGAAAGCCGGCTCCGGTGCGTTAACACTGGGTCAGCCGAACTCGCCGGGCGTACCGGCCGATTTCGCTAAACATACCCTGACCTGCACCTTTAACGATCTCGACTCAGTGCGCAGCGCTTTTGAGCAATATCCCGAGTCGATTGCGGCCATCATCGTTGAGCCGGTGGCTGGCAACATGAACTGCATCCCACCTCAGCCGGAGTTCCTGCCGGGTCTGCGTTCACTGTGTGATGAGTTCGGCGCACTACTGATTATTGATGAAGTGATGACCGGTTTCCGTGTCGCGCTGGGTGGCGCGCAGGCTCATTACAATGTGCGCCCTGATTTGACCTGCCTTGGGAAAATCATTGGTGGCGGAATGCCCGTCGGTGCGTTCGGTGGCCGTCGCGAAGTGATGGCAGCGCTGGCCCCGACCGGTCCGGTTTATCAGGCGGGAACGCTCTCTGGTAACCCAATCGCCATGGCGGCGGGTTTCGCCTGCCTGACGCAGATCGCGCAGCCGGGCACCCATGAGAAGCTGGATGCCCTGACCCGCAAGCTGGCAGAGGGTCTGCGTGAAGCAGCACAACAGCAAAATATCCCGCTGGTGATTAACCATGTTGGCGGGATGTTCGGTCTCTTCTTCACCGATGCTGACAGTGTGACCTGTTACGCCGATGTGACCCGCTGCGATGTGGAGCGCTTTAAAACCTTCTTCCACCTGATGCTTGAAGAGGGCGTTTACTTTGCGCCTTCAGCCTATGAAGCGGGCTTTATGTCGCTGGCGCACAGCGAAGAGGATATTCAGCGCACTGTCGACGCCGCGCGTCGTTGTTTCGCGAAGCTGTAATTGCGGCAGCGTTAGAGGCAAAGACCGGCAGCAGCACCCGGTCCAGGATCTCACAGCAACATAAAACTCAACGCGCAGGGAACACGGGCAGAGGAGGAAAGCGTCCCGCGCCAGGGACAACAGCGCCGGGAGCGCTTTTGAACAACGCAAAGCGTTGGCCCGTTTACGGGCGCACCTCAAGGATGAGGTGCGTAATAGCGCGGGCCGAGCGTGTCAGCTACC